>DASPIL010000092.1 GCA_035629175.1 Verrucomicrobiia bacterium
TACGCCAATGAATTCGCTTTCCGCTGGAACACCCGCCATCAAACCGATGGCACCCGCCTGAAAGGGTTTGGCCAGTTGATCGAAAACAAACGGCTCACCTACCGCCAGGTTTCCTGCGTTTGCTAAATATATAAGCCCGGCACGGCGTCATCGCCATTTTGGTGCGTTGACACAGCAGCGCATCGCCGTGGAAAGTTTGACCCATGAAAACTCCCGGGTTGAGCTTGCTGGCGTTGTTGCTGGCCGCGGTTCTCGTTCCATCAACGCGCGCTGCTGATACCCCTTCACCAGTTGCAGGTGTGGTTTACGATGTCCGCGCATTCGGCGCGGTGGGCGATGGAAAGACCCTTGATGGCGATGCCATAAATCGCGCCATCGCGACGGCTGCAGCTCGCGGCGGCGGGACTGTCTATTTTCCTGCCGGTACGTACCTCAGTTTTTCAATCCGGCTCCAAAGCCATATCCGCCTCTTTCTCGACCAGGGTGCGACGCTGCTTGCAGCAAACCCGGCCGAACATCCCGGCCGTTATGATTCCCCCGAGGAGAACGAATGGGACATGTATCAAGATTTTGGACACAGCCATTGGAAAAACAGCCTCATCTGGGGCATCGGCCTGGAAAACGTCTCAATCGTGGGGCCTGGCTTGATCGATGGCCAAGGACTTACAAAACGCGGACCAGGGCCTCGTCGCGCCAGCCGGCCCGGGGACATGCCGCTCGTGTTCAACACCGTCACCAACCCCGTGGAACAGGTTTACCAGGTCAATTCCACCAACACCGGCGCGCGTCCCATGCTCGACCCGACAATGGACGGCGAAGGCAATAAAGCAATCGCACTGAAGCTCTGCCGCAATGTGGTGCTGCGTGACTTTTCGGTGCTCATGGGCGGGCATTTTGTTTTGCTCGCGACGGGCGTGGACAATCTGACAATCGATAACATCAAGGTTGATACGAATCGCGACGGCTTCGACATCGACTGCTGCCGCAATGTGCGCATCTCGAATTGCACGATCAATTCGCCAAATGACGACGCCATCGTGCTGAAGAGTTCATTTGGACTGGGTTACGCGCAGGCGACGGAGAACGTGACCATTGTCAATTGCCAGGTGAGTGGTTACGACCTCGGAACCCTGCTTGACGGAACATTCCAGCGCACGCAGGAGCTCGCGCCCGATCGCGACCGCGTCACGGGCCGCATCAAGTTTGGGACGGAATCCAATGGAGGATTTCGAAACATCAGCATTGCGAATTGCGTGTTCGACCGTTGCCGTGGAATCGCGCTGGAAACCGTGGATGGCGGCGTTCTCGAGGACGTAACCATCAACAACATCACGATGCGTGACGTCACCACAGCGCCAATTTTTCTCCGGCTTGGGAGTCGCATGCGCGGTCCGGAAGGAACGCCTGTCGGCAAACTGCGCCGCGTCCAGATCAGCAATGTGATCGCACACGATGTCGATCCCCGTTACGCGTGCATCATCGCAGGCATTGAAGGGAATCCCGTTGAAGACGTGAAGTTGTCGAACATCCGCATTCACTATCGGGGAGGGGGCACGCGCGAGGACGCGGAGCGGGCCATTCCGCAGAACGCCAGTTCCTATCCCGAGCCTTCCATGTTTGGCGTTACGCCTGCATACGGCTTTTTCATGCGACATGCTAAAGGCGTGCAGTTAAGCGACGTCGATGTTCGATTTATGGAGAAGGAGGAACGACCCGCCTTCGTTCTCGACTCCGTCGACAATGCGGATTTTCATAACGTCAAGGCGGACACGGTGAATGGTGGCCGAAAATTTCTTCTGAAGAACGTGAAGAACTTCAGCCTCCGCGCGAGCCATGGGCTGCAGGATTTCAGCGAAGCCTCGATCCACGAGCGCCAATTCTGAATTGCCCGGCACACGTCGGCAGGGATTGCGCACTGCGCCGCAACCGCGCGTCAGTGCCGAATAAATCCATGCAACCGGTGTTGTTATTCTTCTTCCCCCGCATGAACAGCATCAGCGGGAAAGTGAGGGAATGGGAACTCACGAGTCAAACCGCGTAGAATTGTCCGAAGGTTGGCGCAACTCGCGGGATTCGCCCTGAGACTGAACATGGTCCGGGCTGGCGTCGTGAGGGATCCGAAAGAATGGGACTGGGTGAGACGAGGCCCGTTCGTATGGCTGCGAAAAGGCGGCTGAAAATCGCTCCATAGATGCAAATTCGCAGCGCTATTGGCCATAAGAACCTCGTTTGCAGTAACTTACTGTGGCAACACCAAAAGAAGAAACCACGACATCATCATCTCAGGACTCAGCCAAATAGTGTCCGTTACCACCACAGCATCAGTGCTACACAACAGGTATGCCGAATCAAACCTGCGTTATGGCTGCAAGGATCGATTTTCACGTCTGCATTCGAGCGCCTGCCGAATCGTTTCTTCTCGTACATTGTTTCAGAGTTTGAACCGCACGACACGAATAGCGTTTGGACTGAATCCGACACGTGCGATGAAGGGGATGTAAAATGCGGATGGCGCCGAACAGGCGCTTTGGAATCCAAGGCGCCTGTTTCTTGAAGGCAGGGCAAGAGCAGGATTCTGGACGACGGAAATGCCAAGGGGTCGCATGTGGGCGCTGCGAGAAGCGTCGATTCCTTGCGAGCTGAAAACGGCCCGGGAAAACGCGCCTAACGATCAAAAACGGGATCGTTTTCGGAGTATCTTTCTGCGATCAAACGAGATGGTGACAGGAGACAAGGGTAGGTTGCTTAAGCTGTGAAATGTACAAAAACCAAATGTGACACGGGGCGCACATCCTCTCACGACGTGTGATGCTGAACGCGTTCCAACGTGGAATCGGGAACTTCTTCATGATACCAATCGACATGAGGCGACCACTTTTTGCAGAGAAGGCATTGTGTGTTTTCCCAATTCCTTCCGCACTTTGGACAGACGCCGCAGGTCTCAAACGTATTCCAGATCCAACCACAGCCCGGACCACACATCCATCGATCAGCCGCGTCCGGCACCCATTCGCATTTCGGACAGAATATTTTGACGTTCCGATTCATAATAGTTAGCTCAGTATGTTCTCATGGATTCCGCTGCTCTGATTCGCAAAGTCAGACCCCTGTCAGCGGCGGCGTGAAAGCGGTGGAGATGTGGCGGGTTGAAATTCCTGATGGCTTTTCGTTGGAAGTTCTTCTTTCCGCGTTGGTGTCAGACAAAGGATTGCCAATCTGACGTGCCTGGGTGATGAGGTCTGTGAAGC
>DASPIL010000093.1 GCA_035629175.1 Verrucomicrobiia bacterium
CTGCCGCCACTCTGTCACGAAGCTTCGTCGCTCCTCTGCACTGTAACGGGCTCGTCTTGTTTTTGTTGATCTTTGCATTGACCGCAACCTTAACCCATCCCGGCTCGCTCAAGAAGGACGCCCGCCGCTTACCGCTTACACTCTTTCGGCGTCAGTCGCACCGAGCATTGTTATGTTTCAAGCACCGGATCGAATATGCATTGGTCCTGGGCAAATTCCGGTATTTTTGTCGCGAAACGGGTCTCTCAAGCCGCTGCGGCCGTCATTCTGAATCAAATTTCTTGGGGTTAGGGCTTAAACCTATCATTTTGACCTGGATTCCGTCTTTCGCAGGCAATTCCCTATTTTTTTGCTGCGAATCCTATCGCTCCAATTCAAAAACCTATCTTTGAACAACATCCTCTTATCACTCAGCGACTTTCCCTAACCATGTTTCCGGAAACTCCATGGAATTGTGACATTCTCTTAACGAGTAAACATGTTCTCTTATCCGCCTGGAGCCCCGACCTATCTTTTTGTCTCATTTCCCATCTTTTCTTCGATCTTTCAAAGATCGGAGGACATTCCCGAATGTTTTGGCGGAAGAAATAACTTGTGGCGAAGAAAACAAGAGGGGTAGAAGACGCTGAACCGTGATCCATGGAAGCCAGCAACCATGATTTGATCAGGCGTTTTCGCCGATGGCTTGCGAAACTCGCCTGCTGCTCCTGCCTCCTCGGCACGGGCGTTTCGACCCACGCAGAGTTGTTGCTGCGCGAAAGCTTTAATCAACCCGTCGCTGATTTCAGCCCAGTGGCAGGTGCCCCCGGCTGGCGAGCCCTGGCGCTTTACAACGGAGTGGTGACTGACTTTTCGTTTGTCACACCTGGCGACAAATTTCCCAATCTGTCGCACACCGCGAGCGTTAACGGCGTGGACGGGCCGGGTTACCTCGTTCTCGGCTCCGGTCAAAACGTAAGCAACGTCCTCGCCTGGCTGGAATGCCGTTTGCCCTTGACCGGTTGTCCTTCGAGCACCATCAGTTTCTACACAAAGAACGATCTGGCGGGCGCGACCGAACGGCTCGTGGTCCGGGTTGGTTCACAATGGTACGCGACTGTGCAAACCTTCGGCGACGACGGAGGAAACGTGGAGTGGAAGTTGAACACATTCCGGTTCTCCACCGCAGCTCAGTCCTGGCAATTGCTCGATACCAATGCCCTGGCCTTGGGAGCGCGCGCGGCAGGCCCGCTTCCTTCAGCAGAAATCGAGGCGATTGGTTTCCTGGGGCACGGGGCTGGTTCTGGCAAAATCCGCATTGATGAGCTGCACGTGCGTTGCGGTTCGTTGGTCATGGATCCAACTTTGCGCGTGGGATCGTGGATCTGGTCCGATGAAACCAAGGATCGCCAATACTGCCGCATCTGGAAAACGTTTGAACTGCCTGCCAACTCTGCGATCAGCAAGGCACGTCTGCGCATCACGGCGGACAATTCCTACGACGTTTATCTGGATGGCGAAAAAATTGGCCAGGGCGCGGAATGGCGCCGGCTGACGGAATACGATTTGACGCTGCTGCTGCGGCCGGGATCTCACGTATTGGCAGTGCAGGCTTTCAACGAGGTTGGTGCCGCTGGCCTGCTTGCCGGCATCACCGTGGACTTGGATGACGGGCGGGTCCTGGAAATTCCTTCGGATTCCTCGTGGCGGATCGTACCCGACGATCAGAAGGGATGGATCAAGAAAAGCAGCCCGCAACCGAGCTGGGGCTCGGCCCGCATTGTCGCCCACTTGCATGATTACCCGGGATTTCCAAATCGTCCGCAGGTGCTGTTTCCATCCGCACTGCAACCGGTCATGATCCGATTCTGGCAACGCGGCTGGTTTCAAATCACCATGCTGACGACTTCCGTCATTTTCGTGGTCTTCTATTTTCGCCTGCTGGCGCGACTGGCGCTGCAATCGAAATCGCAGGAGGTGCTGCAGCGCGAACGGGCGCGCATCGCGCGAGACATTCACGACGACCTCGGCGCAGGCCTCACACAGCTCGTGTTGTTGGGTGAAGCGGAACAACGGGAAGCGGCAGCGCAGCCGGAAATGCGTGCGAAGTTCGAGAGCATCTCGGAAGCGGGCCGCCGGTTGCTGCGTTCGATTGATGAAGTCGTCTGGCTGGTTAATTCCCAACGCGACAGCCTCCAGGATTTTGAGGCGTATATCTGCCGTTACGCTGAGAACTTCCTGCGTGCGAGTTCCGTGCGCTGCCGGCTGGACGTCGATTCCGAGGTCCCGCCATTCAGTTTTAATCTTGCAGCACGTCGCAGCCTGTTCCTCGTCATCAAGGAAGCACTGAACAATGCGGTGCGGCATTCCGGGGCAAGCGAGGTGGAACTGACGATCCAGGTGGTTAACGACGAGGTGCGCGTGCGAATCAAAGACAACGGAAAAGGTTTTGATCCGGCGCAGGGGAAACCTGAGCGTGACGGCTTGACGAACATGTCGCAGCGCATGAGGGAAATCGGAGGCCGTTGCCAGATCACAAGCCAGCCCGGAAGCGGCTGTTGTGTGGAATTGACGGCTCCGCTCCGGGATCGGGAACGCGGTGTGCGCGGTTGGTGGCGGCGCTGGACAAAATCCCGGATCGCGAAGAAACATCTCTCATGAGCCCCGAGACGAGAGAATCCCGTGCTCCATCGGAAGCATCGCGAAGCAGTCCCGTGAGCGTCGCATTGGTTGAGGATGAACGGGAACTGCGGGAAGGCCTGGTCAAGATGATCAACTCCTTTCCAGGCTTCAATTGCTCGTGCGTTTGCGTTTCGGGCGAGGAGGCGCTCAAACAAATCCCGGTTGCACGTCCCACCATCGTGTTGATGGATATTTTCCTGCCACGGATGTCCGGCATCGAGTGCACGTCGAGGCTCAAGGCGCAATGGCCCGACACGCTGATCCTGATCCTCACGGCCGTGGCGGACGATGAACTGGTTTTCCTGGCCCTTCAGGCCGGCGCGGATGGCTATTTGTTGAAATCCACCCCTCCCGCGGAATTGCAGGTCGCGCTGAACGAATTGCTCAACGGCGGAGCGCCAATGACCAGTGCCATTGCACGGCGGGTCGTGCGCTATTTCCGCAAGCAATCAAAACCGCAGGGGGAGGAAGTCAACCTATCGGCCCGCGAGGAGGAAGTGCTGATCCTGTTGTCGAAGGGCTATTCCAACAAGGAAATCGCTGCGCAACTTTCTTTGAGCATTGATACGGTCGCGAGTTACCTGAAGCTGATCTATAAGAAAATGCATGTCCGCTCGCGGACGGAAGCCGCGATCCGTTACTCGCAATTAAAGGTCGGTTGATCGCCTTTGCAACGGTCCTTCTTCGGTAGCCTCACCTGATCAGGGGTATGGACGCTTCACTGCCCGGGTTTAGGATCACCGTCATTGCACGACAAACCCGGATTCCCCGGCCGAACCACTGAAATCAAGACGATCATGCGCGTGACATTGGGAGGATCAACATGTGGCCTCAGCCCGACTGGCCTCCAGAACATCAAGCCCGGTCGGACGAAACGGCCGGACGGATCGTGCAGCGGCTTCACGCTCATCGAACTGCTCGTCGTCATTGCAATCATTGCGATCCTCGCTGCGATGTTGTTGCCTGCGTTGAGCCGCGCCAAATCCAAGGCACGGCAAACGTCGTGCCTGAATAATCTGCGCCAGGTTGGAATCGCCGCGCACATGTATGTCGGCGACCATGGTATGTATCCGGGTTGCGCGTGGGTCGGCGCAGGAGGCTCGCATTATTACGTCTGGCCGGTCCGCCTTCTGGGATCCATGGGGGAAAAGCGACAGGCGTTTTGGTGTCCCGCGGCTGACACGAGATCTTCATGGGATCGGAACAACAATCTGACCCTGGGCGGCATCAATCCCCAGGGAGCGTTCGATCCGTTCGGCATCACCGCAAACACGCTGTTCTCCTACGGATACAACAACTGGGGATTGAACATCGATAACCCCATGCAACTCGGCCTCGGCGGCGACATCAATGGTCCTCTGTCGAAAGGCCAACTCAGGGATTCTGCGGTTCGGAATCCATCGGAGATGATCATGGTTGCGGACGCCAAGGTGGGCGGCGATGGGGGATCGTTTCCCGGGACTCCGCCGTACTTCGACGGCAGTCTCGACCCAACGACGGAATCGCAATGGCCCTCCAACCGGCATCAAAAGAGAACCGTGATTATGTTCGCTGACGGTCACGTTGAAAGTCCGCGGCGCAGCGAAGTAATCGATTCGAAACCCAACGCACCATGGCGGAACCGATGGAACAACGACAACCAGCCGCACAATGAAGTGACATGGGTTGTGAATCCCGCCCGCGAAAGCCTGACCGACCGCTGAATCTCAGACGCAAACCACACAAACCAGATCCCGTCCGCGCAAAAACTCAACCTCAATGAAAATGAAACGACTCCTCTATTCCCTTCGGTTACTGCTGGCCGCAGCGGTGGTTGGTTTATGCCTCGATTCCAGGGGCGCCCAACTGGTCTTGGAACAGTTCAATCAAGCCGTGGCCGACAACAGTCCCATCGGCCTGGCAACCTCCTGGCACGCCATCTCCTACGAAACTGCGGGAGGCGTTGTTACCGATTACACATTGTCGACCCCCAACGGCAACTATCCGACAATTTCCCGGGCGAACAACGGTGGTTTCGGCGGTGTGACAGGGAACACGGTGATGGCCACCTTCGGTTTTTCCACACCGTCCCTGTTCTGGACCAATGCGGGGCCGGCGTTGCAGGACAGTGCGATCAGCAACATCGTTTTCTTCACGAAGAACAACGCCAACACCAGCACCGAGCGGGTCGTCGTTCAGATCGCGGGCCAATGGTACGCAGCAACGAACATCTTCAGGGACAACGGTGGCAACAGCGTTTGGGCATCGAACTATTTTGCATTTACCCGTGAGGCCACGTCCTGGCAAATGCTCGACACAAACACACTGACCCTCGGCGCCACTCTCAGCAATCCGCTGCCGGAAGGGAATATCGAGGCAGTGGGGCTCTATGGAATCGTTCCCGTCTCAGGAAAAATCCGGATGGATCAATTCTCGGTCAACGGCACCCCGCCCGCCGCTCCCGTGGTCGGCGAACCGATTGCCTCGCCCGCTGCAAATGTCACTGCTCCGACCACGCTCACCCTGGAAGCCTCCGTCTTTGGGGTCCCCGCTGTATCCAGCCTTCAATGGCGCAAGGGCGGCATCGCGCTGAACAACGGGCCGAGTGGAAGCGGATCAACGCTCGCAGGCGCAACCAGTGGACAACTGGTGATTACCTCGACGAGCCCAGCTGATTCCGGAGATTACGATCTGATCGCCAGCAACAGTTACGGCGCCACGACGAGCGCCGTTGTGGTTGTTACTGTCACTGCGTCGGCAATTCCCCCTTCCATCGCCAGCATCGACACTGTTCCGGTCAACGGCATCAGCGAAGTGGGCGGTGCGCCAATGAGCATCACCGTAACCGCGAGCGGCACGGGACCGTTCACTTACCAATGGCAGAAAGGCGGTGTGCCCATTCTGAATGAAACCAATGACGTCCTGACCCTGGCCTCGACGTTTGCCAATGCCGGGAATTATGCGGTGGCTGTCAGCAGCGCTTACGGCAGCATCACCAGCGCGCCGCCGACCACACTCACGGTGGTGGACACAACGGCGCCGGTCATCACGTTTCCGCTTGGCAACACAACGAACATCGCCTTGAACGCCGCCTTCTCCCCGGCTTATGCAGCCACCGACAACAGCGGTGAAACGCCCGGAGTTGCGATCTCAGGCAGTGTGAACACGAGCGTCGCGGGCAGTTATGCCGTCACCGTCACAGCGTGGGATTCCGCGCTGAACACCAATACAGCTGTGCTCACCGTGAACGTCTGGCTGCTTAACGAGAACTTCGATGAAACCTTAGCGGACAATGCCGCGGTCTCCGCCGTTCCAGGCTGGCACGCCTCTGCCATTGCGACGGCCTCAGGGCAGGTCATCGATTACACCACCGTGGGTGGCAACGCCAATTTTCCAACGATCTCACGCAGTGCGACAGCGCCCGGCGCCATTGACGGAGCTCCAGGTTTCCTCGTCATGGGCGACGCTTTGAATGCCACCCCGAGCCTCGTGTGGAAGGACACGACCACGATCCTGCAGAATCAGCAGGTGACCAATATCACCTTCTTCTCGCGCAACAATTCGGCGTCATCGGTGACTTACGTCGCGATTCGCATTCACACCAATTGGTATGTGTCGTCGCAGGGCTTCACCGACACGACCGCGGGCGCGGTGCCATGGGCAGCCCACAATTTCGAGTTCAACTACGACGCGTCCTCCTGGCAGCTGCTGGACGCGGCGACGCTCACGATCATCGGGCCAGTTTCCGAGCCGTTGCCCAACCTGAGCATCTCCGCCCTGGGTTTCTATGGCGTAATGGCGGCCGGAAAAATTCGTATTGATGCGCTTCACGTTTCGGGAAAGCCGGCAGCCTTCCCCCCGACCCCGCCGTCTGTGAGCGAGCCTCTGGTCTCGCCGCTGAACCGCGTGGACAACACTGCCTGGACTGGCACGCCCGTGACGTTCTCGGCGACCGCAGCAGGCACACCGCCTCTGTCGTATCAATGGCGCAAGGATGGTGTTGCCATTGCGGTTACAACCAATGTCTGGACGCTGGTGAATCCAACCACATCCGACAGCGGCGAGTATGATCTCGTTGTTTCCAATCCTGGCGGATCGGTTACCAGCTCCGTTGTAAACCTGACGGTGAGTTCCGCGAGACTCTTCGTGGATCAACAGTTCAACCAATCGACCAATGACCCTGGAGTCATAGGCCAGGTTCCTGGATGGCATGTGCTGGCATTGAACCTGACTAACTTGACGGTGACGGATTACACGTTCGAGCCCAATCCACCAGCGAGTTTGAACTTCCCGAACTTGTCGCGTGGTCCGGGTGCGGACGGGGCCATTGGGTACATGGTAATGGGACAGGGCGACACCGTGAATCCGGTTCTCGCCTGGATGGAAACCCCGCCCCAGCTGCAAAGTGGATTCATCACGAACGTGCAGTTTCATACCCGAAACTCATTTTCTTCCAGCACGCTGCAGGTGGCTGTTCAAATCGGCGGGCAATGGTATGTCTCAACCACGTCCATGCAGGATTTTGGAGGAGGGCTGGTGTGGATGCCGCAGAACTTCGTCTTCACGAGCGATGCAGGGGCATGGCAGGCGTTGGACATCACCACACTGGCGCTGGGCGATTTCACCGTGGAACCGTTGCCGAACCAACCTGTCACAGGCATTGGTTTGTTTGGCAATATGTATGGAGTGGCAACGGCGCGGCTTCGCGTGGACGGGTTTCAAGTGGATGGTTTCACAAGCCTTGCAACTTCGCCCAGCATTCAGCGGGTGTATGTGAGCGGCGGCAACCTGGTATTGCGCACGGGGACCGAAAGCGGCCGCAACTACGTCCTCGAGGCCACTCCCAATCTTCAAACGCCAGGCTGGACGGCGATTGCAACAAACGCCGGAACGGGTGGAACCATTACGAACCTGGTGCCAGTGAAGCCAGCAAGCGCATCGGAGTTTTTCCGGTATCGCATCCAGTAACTGCACGTTCCCCATTGCCGCCGGCGAGGCGCGAGACAGCGTCCTCGCCGGGACGGCTTGTCTTCTCGAACTTGCCAATCCAAGTTCACAACCCACACATCGAAGCTGCCAAAATTGATGAAATTCCGAACTCCACCCGTTCATTCAAATCGAGGGATAGGAACGATCTGCAAACTGATTGTTGTGTCGATGATTCTCCTAGGCGCCGCTCACCCCGCCAATGCGGCGGTTCTGCTCAACGCGCGCTTTGATCAGAACGTGCCTGATAACAGTCCCGTGGGAGCAGCGCCGGGCTGGCATGCCATTGCGTTGCACAACGGAGCGGTCACGGATTACACCACGAGCACTCCGAACGGAAATTATCCCACGATCTCTCACAGCACGGCGGGTGCGGGCAACGGCGGGGTGGGGTACCTTGTGTTCGGGGCTGGCAATCTGGTGAGCAATGTTTGCATCTGGCTGGATACGCCAAGCCTTTTCCAGGGAAAGAGCATTTCAAGCATTTCCTTTTACTCGCGGAACAATGCCTCCGCTTCGACCGAGCGGATTATCTTGCGCATTGGGAATCAATGGTACGCGTCCGCGCAAACATTGAACGATTCCGGCAATGGTTCCAGCTGGACCCTCAACGAATTCGGTTTCGATTCTGGCGCGGCGTCCTGGAGATTGTTCAACACGAACACCCTGACCGTGGGTGCGCCGTTGGCCAGTCCGCTTCCAGCAGAGACCATCACTGGGATCGGCTTCTTCGGCTTCATCCAGCAGGATTCGGGCAAGATTCGAGTGGATGAAGTCGTGGTGACTGGATTCGTCACGAACGCGCCGCCTGAAATACTTGCGGTCAACGCGCAGCCCGCGACCAATGTTTATGCGGGCACGACTTTGGTGCTAAATGTTTCCGCGGATGGCGCGCCGTCCTTGAATTATCAATGGCGAAGGAACGGCACCAACCTTCTCAACGCGCCCGGCATCAGCGGGGCGACTTCCTCCTCTTTGACACTCAGCAATGCAACCCCCGCAGACTCGGGCGTTTACCATGTCGTTGTCAGCAATGCGCACGGCACAAACACCAGCGCGCCAGTGCCGATATCCGTGAACGTTGCCACCCCAGCGATTGTGGATTGGTCGGAATTCAACGCAAACGGCGCGATCGCCGTCGCCAGTCAGGAGACCAACACGCTGACCGTGTCGTGGACGAACAGGTCGGGGAATGCGTTCCGGGTCCGATTCAACCTGATGCCGGGGCAAGTTCTGCTGCGAAGCGTAGAAACCGCTGGGGGCCCTGGCGCAGCGTTCACCACGATTGCACAGGACGTGGATGTCCGTTATCGCGTCACGCTCGGCTCACGTTTTGAAAAAGCCGGCTGGCCCTACATTTTCTTCGATCGAGTGGATGCCAATTCGCCCGCCCCGATTCCGCATCTATCTTCCCTGGATCCGAAGAAGGTGCGCGTCGTCAGTGACAGTCCCCATCGGGCGAGGCTGATATTCTCGGGTCTGCAGATCGGACCGTACGTGGGCGAAATGACGTGTGTCATTTACGACGGCAGCCCCTTCGTTCAGTTCCAGGCGTCGATGGAGGTGACCAGGCCGTGGGCGGCTTACCTCTATGACGCTCTGTTTTATGCGGATTTTGCGAATATTTCCTATCGCGACAGTCATGGAACATTTCAAATGACGCCCGCCCATTCATTGTCGCAAACCCTTCCCGGCGAAGCGGCCCGCGTCCTGGCGAAACATCGGACCATTATGGGCACCGTCGCGGGTGGCACTGGGACATTGGCTGTGATGTCACCGCCACACGCAGCGATCTATCCGATTGATCAGAGTGATAACTACGGGTTCCTTCAGGCCGGCAAGAAGTTTATCGGAACGAAGATGTCCTATTCGGCAGACAATCGTTATCGCCCGTGGGTGGATGCGCCGAACGGATCGACCCAAAGGATGGATGTCTTTCTCGTCCTGGGGGCCGGAACGCCGCAAGCGACGCTGACTACTGTTCTGGACTATACGCATGGAGATTTCTTCAAGCCGCTGGCCGGGCATTACACGATGGCGGAACATTTCCATCCCGAGTTCACCGCGAATTATCGCAGCGGACGCGATACAGTGACTCCGTTCAAGGAGGCGATGCAATCCATTGGCGTTCGAATCGTGCAGCCGATGGAGTTTCACGGCCCCGGCAGTCCGTTCAACAACATGACCAACCGGCTCGCCGAGTTGCATGACATGTTCAACATCATGGCCGCGCACTCTGATGAGAATTTCCTTTTTATCCCGGGGGAGGAATACAACAACTGGTTCGGGGGGCACTGGTCTTACATGTTCACCCGTCCCGTTTATTTTACAGGATGGCCGGGACAAGGCACCCGGCCGTTCAAGATGACCAATCTGGTTGCCGGGACCAGGACGTATCCGCTCGTTTATCAAGTGGGCGACGCCGATCACATGAGCCAGTTGCTGCAGGAGGAAGGAGGGCTGGCGTGGACCTCTCACCCCCGGATCAAGGGTTCTCGTCAGAACCCTGATATCTTCGCGAACACGGCATTTTTCAAGGACGACTCGTTCCTCGCTGGCGATTGGAAATCGATGCCGCTGGATTTGTCGAAGGATCGATTGGGTTTCCGCTCCTTTCAATTGATGGACGATGTTGCGCAATGGGGATATCGCAAATCCATGCTCGGGGAAGTGGACACATTCCTGCTGGACGCGACGCATGAAATCTATGCGCATATGAATGTGAACTATCTTCAGTTGCAGGAATTTCCTTCAAAGACTAATTGGGCAAGCGTCGTGGAGTGTGTGCGGAACGGAGAGTTTTTCACCACCACGGGAGAACTGTTGATCCATCGATGGAACGCCACGAGCGCTGGCGTGACGGCGACTGTGGAATGGTATTTCCCGCCAGCGTTCGCAGAAATTACCTGGGGCGACGACAACGGGATCCGCAAGCTCAAACGCGCGCTGACGAATGGAATCGAATTCGAAACCTGCGAACTCGTGATGCCGGCCGATCTGTCAGCAGCAAACTGGGTACGATTCGAAGTGTGGGATGTTGCGCGCAACGGCGCATTCACCCAACAACGGTGGTTGAAGGCGCCAGCCAAACCGGAAACCATCACAGGCGCGACAACGAGCTTCACGTTGATTGACTCGGATACCGATGCGCCCGTACCGGGGTTCGATCCAATACAACCCAATGCCGTTCTCAACAAAGCGGCGCTTCCCCCCAACCTGACGATTCGCGCGAACGTGAGTCCGTTGCTGATGGACAGCGTTGTCGTCGACATGAATGGCGTGGCGGTTACGCGAACGCAATGGCCCTACAGTTTGGCGCCCTGCGCTAGCGGCCCCGGCATCGGGGATTCAGCCGCCTATAATTACGCCGCCACAGTATTCAATCTCGGAAACCATGTGATCACCGCCACACCGTATCGAGGCGCAGTCGCAGGCAAGTCATTGACCCTTCACTTCTCGGTTGTTCATTCGAATGCGCCTGCAACGAGCTTTAACATGGATGGAAAACTGGACAGCCACGGCTATCAGGTTGCGCCGGACGGAAAGTTGTTCGCGGCAATTCGAGGCACAGTGCTGTATGTCGCGGCTCCGGCTAGCGGCGCGGCGGACCAGTTTATTTTCGTCACAGATCAACCTGGCGGGCTGTTGCCAGCTCCGCGAAGCAAGGCGGGTCTGGTCGCGATCGACATCAACACCGTGCCATTTTTGACACACGACAGCACTTCGGGCCTGATCGCATGGGACAATGGAGGAACGAACGCTTTTGCTCCCGAGCAGGCTTCGAACGCATACATGGAAGGACAACTGAATCTGGCCACAGCGTTTGGCGCCGTCCCGCCCCTGATCTACATCGCCCTTGCTGGATACGCGCCGCACGAGGGCGGTGCGCTGCTGCCCGGATCGCAAATTGCCTCGGGCAACGGCGACGGCAACATTGACAGCACGGAATTCCTGTCCGTTCCCAGCGCAACCATTCGCGACGACCAATTGAATGGAGTGTTGGACGTCCTGGAACCGGGGCTCTCGTTCACGGCTTCATTCGACACGAACCCAGGCATGTTCATCGTGCGTTGGCCGTCCGTTCCGGGCTACACCTACCAGGTTTACGCCGCCAACGAGATCGCCCAATCCTTCGCGCCAATATCGGGCCCTTTGGTCGCAAACCCGGGAACCTTCAGCATGAGCTACACCGATCTGCCGCCGGCGACGATCTCGCGCCGGTTTTATCGCGCAAGCCGTTTGGTCTCATCGGCAACTCCGTTGTCGCGTTTCCAGTTCAATGGCGATTTCACCGACGCCGGTCCCGCTTCGCTGGCGGCGTCCGCAACAGACGTCGCTTTTACGACGGACTGCAAAGAAGGCGATTCCGCAGTCGAATTCAACGGTGTTTCGAGCGTAATCCAAACCGGCGGGCCGAACCCGGTCAGTGGCAGTTTTAGCGTGGCGTTCTGGTTGAAAACGATGGGGACGAATCCCGGAAACCCGGGCGATCAATGGTTTCTTGGCGCCGGTCTCGTGGACGCTGACACGCCTGGCGTGAACACGGATTGGGGTATCGCGATGACAGGGAGTTGCGTCGCATTCGGGATCGGCGGGGGAAGCGTGGGCGCGAATGCCACGATCACCTCAAGCCCAGTGGCCGACGGGCACTGGAATCATGTCGTCGCCAGCTGGAATGCGGACACACGCGAAATGAACCTCTATCTGAATGGGGAAAGCAATGTCGCCGGCATGAGTGCTTCAGGAGAAGCTCGCGTGGGGGCTGCTGAAATTGTTGTCGGCCGCTGCGCCACAGCAAGCCGTTTCCTTCGCGGCCTGCTCGATGACATCCAGATTTTCGATCGTGTGCTGACGTTTCGTGACATTTCGCTTCTGGCCCACGCGTCCGGCCTGAGCCATCCCTGATCCAGTTCAACCCATCTGGTGGAGGCACAGGGAGGATCGCGACGGATCGGAGACACTACCGCACCGCGACTTGGCGGCGTCCTCGTCGAGCACAACCCCACACGCCCTTGTCTCCTCTTTAGTGGACGCGACATTCCCGGCTCCACTGGCATGATGTATCGATCACAAAAACTACGTTTGCAGAAATATCGGGCCTCAAGTTCGTTTTGCGCAGTTTGACCGGAGTGAATGGCATCGTCACGTCGCCGCTTCTCGCTTGCTGCCTGGGCGGTGCATTGCTCACGCCGGTGCCGGTGGCTCACGGTGGCCTCATCTTTCAGGAAAGCGGCGGTGCCACGCTCGGGGCGACGCGCACGCTTTCGGCATCCAGCTCCATCCAAAGCGGCGACCCCTTCAACAATAGCAGTGGCGCATACTTAAAATCCACCGCTCCGGCTGGATCGGGCACGATCACCATAGCGACGTTCAATCCTGTGTCCCCGGACCATTCGTGGGCCGCGTTGACGGGTGATTCGATCCACATCAACGGGGTGAATTATTTGAACCTGAATGGTGCGTTCGAAATCTTCGTGCGCCCGAACTCCATCGCATCTGGCGCCGGATGGTTTCGCCCGGTCGACGTCGTGATCAACAAGCCGTTTCGCATCATTTTTGCCAGCGGAACCTCTTTCCAGTTGCAGGTGTTAACCAGTTCCTCGGCGGCCTTGGGCGCGGCTCCCGGTGCCTTTACGACGGGCAACTCGTTTTCATTGCCGGGCGGAATGTCCAGCATTCCCAGTCCGTTCACGCTCGGCAGCGTGACGCATTTGGGCTTCACCATCGAAACGGCGGAAAACGGACAGATTACCATCAAGGTCTTTGGAACAGGGGGCACAGGGCAGATGGACACGAGTTCCGACACGGTGGGTGTGGGCAACCTGCTGGCAAAACAATCGTTCTATGCGGATGCGGACGCGATCGGGGCCAACCCACTTCCCAGAGGCCCGTGGTCGATGTCGGCGCGGCCCAACGGCGCCACCTTTACGTCGATCACCAGCGCGGATTACGACACGATTCGCCTGTACGACGCCGTTCCGGAAATATTTCCTGCAGCCGATGTATTGTTGGAATTCCCCGAACCGCCCCCGCCGGACTGGTCGACGTTCACGTCGCGAAAACAATGGCTGCTGGGGCTTAACTGGCCGGGGCCCAGCCCGAGCAAATACGGAATGCCCTACAATCTCGCCACGTTTCACAACCATCCTGCGGGCACTCCGCAATCCAACCTCGCGGTCACTTATACGACAAACCTGCTGGCGCAATTGACTGTAGCGGATCTCTCGTCCTCCGAATTTCTGCCGTTGGGCATTGTCCGCGCCATCCATCAATTTGCGGATCGGTTCGACGCCCAGCAGTTGGCGCGGATTGGTGCCGATGCGCAGAGAATGTATAACTGGTATGGCGGCGGAACTGAAAACCATCATTTGATGCGGCTCGCCAATTCATACCTGTTGACGCAGAAGTTTCCGTCCGGCCAATGGCACACGGGCGGGAGTGGCAGTGCCAAGGTAAGCTCCGCGACTTTGATGGCCCGCAACAAGGAGGAACTGCGCAAGGAGGGAAAGTTGCGTTACAGCCGCTCCTTTTCCGAGGCGCTGTCGCCCAATTATTTGATGGTCCACATCATCCCGCTGCAGCACCTCTACGAGTTCGCGCAGGATCCCGAGGTCAAACATGTTGCTGAAGCCATGCTGCTCCACATCCTTGCGCAGCTCGCGGCAAACGTGTACGAAGGCTACATCCTCGATCCCTATCCGCGGTTCAATAACTTTTGTTTCCTCAACGGTGGAATTGGCCCTGGCGCGGAGGACGGCGAGAAAAACGCCACGCTGCTGCTGAACTGGCTGTTCTGGAATCAAAGCGTTCCCGACGCCAGCCGCTTCACCACGTTCAGCGACACACTGTTTCCAGTCTACCCGGCGCTTTCTTCCTACCCGTTGCTTCCCGCGCTGGAACGGATAGCCAATATCAGCAGTGATACGCCGGGCAAAGCGCACTGGGTGCGCACCTCCGAACCCAACTGGCCGCACAATAATTATCCGATATTCAGCGACGTCGCGCGACGTCGCGTCTGGCGCGATCGTGAATTCGCCCTGAGTTCGGTCGTTGGCTACCATGTGCCGGTGGGATTCTATTTGCAGGACGGGAGCAGGATGGGCCTGGCCTACCGTTCGACCGACAGGCTGCAATACATCCAGGCGGGGCATCCGTATTGGCGCGCGGATGAGGGCGGGTTGGGATGGTGGCAGGCTCCGCACTCGCCATTCATGCAGGTGGCGCACCACCAAAGCACGGCCATTGTCATGTTCAACATTCCGCCAACCGATCCCTGGCCAACCTCCGGACGCCAAGACTTCTATTTGACTGATCGAAACGTGAACCCGCCGAGCCTGCGGCGCAGCGAACATTGGAATTCATTGCGCACTGATTGCGCGGTGCGGTATCCGCTCACGATGGATGAAACCAGCGAAATGACCAATGCCGATGGCACAACCTGGTATTTTCTGCGGGAAGGCCACACCTACATCGGCATTCGCACCCTGACGTCGGCGGGCGTGCCGCAACAGGACAACTTTTGGAGGATCATTCATGCAACCGCCGTTCCTCACGGAGGGCGCTCGCAAACAGGTTTCATCATTGAGATCGGCACGAGCATGGCCAGCGGAGGCGAATTCGATTCCTTCGCCGCGTTTCAATCAGCCCTGGCATCCCGGACACCGGAAGTCACCTGGGGTTCCGGTGACACACCGTCTCTGGCGGTCGCTTATACAGATCACCGTAACGTTACCATCGCGACCCAATACGACACCAACCTTGCATCAGACACCGGCGGCAAAGTGCGGATGTTTCCTGAAACCACCCTCAACGGCGTGCCCGATCCTTCCGACCCGTGGCCGGATCTCGACGCGCGCCTCTCACCCGATCAACCGATGGTGACGATGGTGAACAATGTCCTGACGATTCACGATCCTGACACCGGGGAAGCGGCACGGCGGATCGATTGGAATGGGAATTTGCCGATCATTTCGGAACTACCGAAGTTCCAGTCCACCGTATCCGCACCTGGCCAGATCACTATTTCCTGGACGGGTAATGGCCAACTTCAATGGGCGCCTGCTGTTCACGGACCTTGGGAATCGTTTGATCCGCCGATAACTACCTCGCCAAGTGTCCAGGCGGTTGGACCCGGTGAAAGCCGGTTCTACCGGCTGAAAACGCCAGAGTGATGTGTTCTCGCAGTCCTCTGGAAGCGGCGCATTTCAATCGTCACCCAAACTTCGAAACGGAATCCGAAGAAGGAAGCAGAACTACCTGGGAAAAGAAATTCATGGGAGTGCTGTGGTTCGGGGAAGCGGCAACTTCTTATTTCTTGGGTGCCCGTTGGGCGGATGAACCTCTTCCGATTTTCTGACTGGGAACCAATCGCGGAGGTTGAAACCGCTTCCGCTTCAGACGAAATCGTCATCACCATCGCTATTCGAGAAAATCCGCTTTCGGATTATTCGAGATCCCACAACCACCGGGGATCATGGTAACCGTTTCCGCCAAGGCCTTTGTCACCCGTCGCGTTGGCCCCTGTGCCGGGATCCTTTCCGGGCCAGCATTCCTTGCCGAGGCCAAGCGCGCTCACCCGAATGCTCGCGGAATGCCCGTCTGCGAAGCCAGCGTTGCAACGCCCTGAATGGCGTCCGACGGGGCGTTGCGGCAGCGAATCAAACAGGCTCCCGTTATTCCGCGTTCGATAGTGAACCGGCGCCGTGGCGTTCATATCCTCTTTCCAGAGATCGGAATTCGCTTCCGTCGGATTTGAGATCTGTCCCGCATCCGCGTACGCCGCCGTTTCGGAGGGGCGCCGGATTCGCGACAGTTTGATCTGCGGACGATCTTCGTAGGTCCCGACATTCGGATGATTCATCCCAATTCCGAATCCCTTTTCGACACTGACGCATTTGACCGCATTGGAGGTGGCCATATAAATCCGCAAAGCGTCGGGCCACCAAATCTTGTCGGTGGAGGGAATCCACGCGTCGGCGGGAAGGGCATCTGAGAAACGGGACAGCGCAACCATGAAGTCGTTGTTGTCTCCGGCGTACAGTGCCGTGCCGAGGCTGATCTGCCGGACGTTGTTCATGCAAGCGATGGCTTTTGCCTTGGCCTTCGCTTTGGCCAGGGCGGGCAGGAGCATGGCTGCCAGAATGGCGATGATCGCAATGACCACCAGCAGTTCGATCAACGTAAAACCCGACCTCCGCGCCCGAGCCCCAGTCGCTTTTAAGAGTTCCATCGTATTCATAAATTCCGAGCAAAGTTGCGAAACGCGGAACCGTCACCCCGCGTGGAGTGACGGTCCGCTTTCAGCCTTACAAACCAAGCAACCGATAAAAGCGGGCATCGCCCGGGACCAACTCCTCCGTGTACGGCGACGTCGGAGCCGGCGTGATGGCCTCCCACGGACCTTCCACTGAAGGCGCCCACTCGAGTTGTCCGTTACCAGTCCACGTCAAGGTGACTTCGCCGTCCTCGGCAACCACCGATTGGAATACCATGGGCGCAGACACCGAGCTCAGTCCGGCAAATGTGCCCGGATCCCTCCGGTATAGCCGCACCGAGTCGTAATTCCACACAGCCGGCGCGGGAACGGCCGCCAGCAGAGGCCAGTTCAGCTGCGTTTTGATCAACTTGCTCCCGTCCGCATAGAACATCTGGGTGCCGAGCAACGCCTCCTCCGAAGTCGTGTCGATTGGCCCGGTTCCCGGTGCTGCAAATACTTTGACTGTGATCAACCCTGTGTTGGTGTCAGTGTTGAAGGTCAATCCGACATGCGTCACTTCTCCGGCCGTGAACGGATTGTCCATGGCGGCCAGGCCGTTTTCCAACCCTTGAGTGCTCGATGCCGTGTAGCTGTCGGGGGTTGTTCCAAACGCGTTGGCGGTGGGATTCCTCGCTTGAAGCAGGAACTGCAGGAAACCTGCGTTGTTGCCATTCAAGATGATCCGCATGGGTTCGCTGAACCCGAGGTCGAATCGAAATCCACTGATGTCGGTCGGGGAAGTCAGAGAGACTGGGCGCACGAAAATATCCATCGCGCCGTTCAGGTTGAGGTTGGTGCGGCCGTTGAAAACCAGCGGAGCCCCGATCATGGCATTCCACGATTGAGCGACGCTGACTGGAGTGAAGGGATTGACCCAGTTGTAGTTCACGCCTGTCCCGTTAAAGATGACCTCCTGATATTTTCCGCTCCCGGGAGCAAAAGGGTTCGCGTCCGAAAGGTAGTTGGTGCCATTCACCGTGTTGGCTCCCAGCGTCGCGCCGCCACCCAGGGTAACCACATTGTTCGTGCCGCCCGTTCCGTTGCCCGGCCCATTGTAATCGGCCTGAAAAATCAAGGCCGAAGGCGGCGGGGTTCCTTCCAAGGCCGTGAATGTCTCCGGGACGCTGTCGTAGATCCGGGAGGTTTCGTAATCGATGTCAAACGGACCTGCCGGGCCATGGCCCATGCCGTAGTTCCAAGGGACATTTACGAACGCATTGCTGATCACCGCGGCGTTCAGCCGGAAGGATGCCCACGATACGGGCAATTGCCCGGGGTTGATCTCGTCGGTGCCGGCGATGACAAACAGTTTTGCAGTGGTGAGTCCTGTTGGGTCAGTGGTCAGCGTGAACGCCACATGATAAGGGACGCCGGCAACGATGGAACCGCCTCCGAGTGTGACGCGTCTCAAGCTGTCGGACGAAGCGCCCGGTCCGCCGACAAAATCCGAAATGGCTGCCGGGCTGAAGTCGTCGTACTTGAGTGCGATCATTTCCATGATGATCTGCTTCTTGTTGTCGCCTCCCAGCCAAACGCGTAAACCGTCGCCCCCGCCTCCGCCCCAGACCACGCCGTCCATCGGACGAAAAGCGGAGGAGATCGTCGTTGCATCCACCGCGCTGTTGATCCGGAAGAATGCGTCAAAGGCGGCGTGCAAGGCGGTGTTGGTGGTTTCCCCCTGGCCCGGAATGTCCGCGCCCTGCCACGCAAGCCAGGAATTGGCATCCGAGGCAAATGTGAATTGTGCCGGGATATAAACTGTTCCCTCGCTGTTCAGCCTTTTCACATTCAAGTAACTGCCGCTGCTTGGAGTGAACGGATGACTGTTTGAGATGCCGCCCACAACAGTGGTGCCGTCGGCGATGATTGCGCCCGTGCCACCGATCGTCACCATGTCGGTGGGTCCGCCCGTGCCACCGTCGGGCCCGTTAAAATCCGACTGGAAGATGACGGCGGCGTTCAGGCTGGTGGCGGTCAACAGGAGTCCAACTATGGTGGCCAGCGACTGGCCAACCTTCAGGGGCGGAGAATGCAGGGTCGGAATTTTCATTGGCATTTTGGTTCGGGTTGGGGTTGGAAAACGGTGAACACTTTGCCCGCGGCGACCGCGTTTGTATTGTCCACTAAATAGGAGACAGTGCCCTCACGCTCCGTTCGCATCCTTTCAAACGCGGCGCCAGCCTACCGCCGCGCCAGCTTCAGCGCGGCATCCTCGCGGTACACGGGCGATTGAAGGACAAGCCGCCCACCGCGGTGGCGATGCGTCTCGCGCCGGTCGATCTTCCCAGTCAGCGGGTTGATCCATTCGCTGCGATACCTCCCTGCGGGAAGGTTAACCGCAATGGTGGCCTCATGGTCCTGCGGCTTCGCTGCTTCACGCGGTTTCTTCGGGCCGATGTAAATCGCATACGCCTTTCCCGTCTCCGCCAGCACGTGCGTGGTGTGATTGGTGTTCAGGCACACCACTTCGATCCCGTCCCATGGTTTCATTTTCACGAAGTCAAAGCCGTGGATGAAGTCCTTCAGGGTCTTGATTTGCCGCCTAAACCCCGTATTTCCGCCGCCGGGCTGGGTCCTGGGATAAACGAACGTCCCGCTTTCATGCCCAACGGCGAATGAGTAATCCAGGTTGTTATACAGCGCACCGCCCGCGAGGATGAACGCCCACGCCTCGACGCGATAGGGACGATCGTTCGTTCCGGCAAATCCGGTTTCATTATCGCCGATGACTTTGTCCAGGTGATAATTCAAGCCCACGGCTTCGGGAGGATGCGCGTAGTGGAAATTGAACACGGAGACAGCCGGGTGCGGCGTTTCAATTCTGGCTGCGCCATTCGCAATATTCTGGGTGATGAGATGTTTGTTCCGGAAGTCCTTCTCGGCATCCGTGATCACGTCGGCAATCCGGTGCTGCCATTCCATCGTCACCCCGGCGAAATACGGTTCGTTGCAGATTTCATACATCACGTTGTCGAACTCTTTGAGCTCGGCCACCACCTTGCGGACGAGTGCCTCGTGAACCGCGAGCAGCCCGCCATGTTTGTCCAGCGTGTAAACGTTCGTGTGCGTGACTGCGCCGATGCCATTGATGTTGTTGCTGATGTTCTGCGGGCTGAGTTCCCACTGCATCTCTTTGTAAAACGGGCAGAAGAATACGTATTCCACGACGATCCCGCGCCGACCGGCGTGGGCCATAAACGCCTTGAGCCGTTTGAAGTAGTTGGCGTCCCATTCTGTGAGATCGAACTTGTTCCCGCCTTTTGCATAACCTGGAACATTGGAGCGTGCCCACGGAGAGATAAAGCGGCCCGCCTCCGGCGCCAAGGTGTTGCGGGCGATGTTGAACGCTCCCTGCGGCTCAACGTATGCGCCCGAAAAAAGGCGCGTATTATTTAACCCGTCCTTCGCCAGCGCATCGAGGTACTTGCGATAATCAAAATCCAGGTTGATCACCGCGCCATAGTGCTCCGCAGACGTGACCAGCACGGTCGGTTTGCCGCGAAACTCAAAATAGTGCGGATTTTCCGGGTGCAACGCGATCGGCTTTCGGACTGCTCCCAAAACGCCGGGAGTGATTGCCAGCAGCACGCCGAGCATCAATGCCAGCCGAACCCCTGGCCGCCATTGGAATAGGGAGAATTTCTTTTTCATCACTGTGCGGGAATGAGGGTTATCCGCCTCAGTTCGAATCCTTTCCACTCCGATTTGTCTGGCTTGAGTTCCAGTGTGTAGTCGCCCGGGCGCGCAATCGAAATGGACCCTAGGTCAATGGTGCGCGCCGCCTTGGAACTTTCCTCTGGAACCGTCGCCACGGCATGGCTCGTATCCAGCAGCAACACCAGCTTTCCGGAACCGGATCCGATGATATCGGCCTGAATGTTGAAGGTCCCCGCCTGAGTTGCGCGGAATTCCCAAGTCACCCGCGACTGAGGATTATCCCAGTGTGTGATCTTCGCATCGGCGCCCGAACCTTCCACCTTCGCATTCGCGTGCATGCTGTTATGCAGATCGGAAATATCCGCGCCCAGCACAATGCGGCCGTCCGCCGCTGGAGCGGGAAGAATCCGCTCGATTTCGAGAGGCCCGGCAAAATTCACTTCAATTACGCTGGCAACGGCGTCAGGGGCTGTGGTTGGCAGGGACAAAACCACGCTGTCGCCTTCAACACTCGCTTTGATTTTTTGACGCGTGGCGAGAACGCGGGCCTGAGTCACTTTGCTCTTCAGGCCGGGAACGACGAGACGCCCATCGTTTGGCCAATGAAACACATGCAGGTAGAGCGTGCCGCCTTTGCTGGTGACCTTCTTGGTGCAACGCCCCCAGCTTAATTTGGCGAATGGATTGGCAGTCGTGCCATGGATGCTCGATCCGTTGACCTTCATCCACGCGCCGATCTCCTTGAGGCGCTGAATGCTTGGCGCGGGAATCTGGCCATCAGCCGTCGGGCCAACGTTGAGGAGGTAATTGCCGCCTTTGCTGACGATGTCCACGAGGTTGCGGAGCAGCGTCTCGGTGGATTTCCAGTTGTGATCGTAACTCTTGTAACCCCAGGTGTCGTTCATCGTCATGCAGGTTTCCCAATCACGATCCTTGAAGCCCGTGGCAGGAACGTGCTGCTCGGGAGTTTCCGTGTCGCCGCGATATCCGCCGCCGAGGCGGTTGTTCGTGATCAACCCCGGCCGCAGCGCGGTGAGTTCGTGAAGCCGCTTTGCCCGATTGGTCGTCATCCAGTCCGGAGTGTCCCACCACAGAATGTCCGGCTTGATTCGCGTCAGGATCTCGCGCGTTTGCGGCACGGCGATCTTCTCCAGGTATTCGTCAAAATTTCCCTTGTGCGCCTCATCCCAGCCTCCGCCTTCCCGGTGGCCGGATTTTGCGCCGCCGGGATGCGTCCAATCCTGAGCTTGGGAATAATACGTGCCGAACTTCAATCCCTGGCGGCGGGCCGCAGCTGCGAGCGGCCCGAGCAAATCCTTGCCGTACGGCGTGGCGTCGGCGATATCCCAGTCCGTCACGTCCGAAGGGAAAAGCGCGAACCCATCATGATGTTTCGCCGTGATGACGATGTATTTCATGCCGGCCTCCCTCGCCAGTTTGGCCCATGCCCTGGGATTATATTTCACCGGATTGAACTGCGTGGCATACGCGCGGTATTCAGCGACGGGAATTCTGCCGCGAAGCATGATCCATTCGCCAATGCCTGCGACGGGCTTATCCTGATAGGTTCCCGCCGGAACCGCATAGACGCCCCAATGAATGAACAGGCCAAACTTCGCCTCGCGCCACCATTCCATCCGCGCGTCGTTCTGTTCACGCATGTCCGCGCCGTGTGCAATGGCCGTCGCAGCGAGTCCCCACAGGATGAAATATCGGAACGGGGCCTGAAGATAAGAGAATAATGGGTTCATGTTTACAGCTGGTTGGATTGAGAAGAGATTCGCGAGCTTTGTCATTGGAATTGGCGCGCGGAAGTTTGCGACGTCTGCTAGCTCGCTGTCGTGTCGCCTGAATTCATCCATGCTCAGACCTTCCACGGACCACGATATTCGCGCGTCAACCACTTGAGGTCACCCCCGCCCGTGGCGAATGATAACTGTTCGGGATTCCAGCCAATCTCCTGATGGTGCCGATAGGCCAGGTTCAACAGGTGGCAACAAATTGCCGAACGCCCGCGGACTTGCGCGTTGGTGATGGGTTGTTGTCGCGACTTCACGCAGTTCAGGAAATCGCCCACATGGCTCTTGCTCACGTACAGGTTCACTTTCGAATCCTTGAGGAATTCCTGCGCGATTTTAACCTGCTGCGCCACACTGGTTTCCTCGTCAGGTTCTCCCCTGCACGAAGCGATTACTTTTCCTTCGCGCTCGAATATGAACTTTCCGCGGTTCACTCGCACCCGGCCTTCGCTGCCGGAAAAATCCACTCCGAAACCGTTCACGTGTTTCACCGAAATCCCTCCGGCATAAACCAGCTGCGCGCCTTCCTTGTCGCCCCTGCTCTTTGGCGGCAGAACCCGCACCGGCCCGCTTGCATCCATGCCCAGGCCCCATTGCGCGATATCGAGATGATGCGCGCCCCAATCTGCGACGATGCCGCCGCCAAACTCGGAATACAGACGCCAGCGAGGATAATGCTTATGCACTCCTCTGGGGCTCAGGATCGAGTTATAGGGCCGCATCGGAGCGGGCCCCACCCATCGATCCCAATCCAGCCCCGGCTCGATCGGTTCCTCTGGCAGATCGCAGGGAATGGGCGGCGGGCCGAAACTGCATTCCACGCTTTTCACGGTTCCGATCGCACCATTGCGAACCAGTTCGCACGCGACCCGAAATTCGCTGCTGGAGCGCTGCATGGAACCGGTCTGGAGCACGCGGCCGTTCCCGGTGACGGCTTTCATCACCTCAACGGCTTCGTGGATGTTGTGCGTGAGCGGTTTCTCGCAATACACGTCCTTGCCGGCACGCAAGGCAGCGAGCGTGATAATGGCATGCCAATGATCCGGAGTGGCAATACAGACGGCGTCGATGTCCTTGCGTGCGATGATTTCCTCGAAGTCCTTGTAAGCGGCACAACTCGCCGGCTGCATCGTCGCGCCTGCCCGTCCAGCATAGAATTCATCCACCCGCTGCCGGGCTTCCTCACGGCGGTTGGCATCCACATCGCACACCGCAACGACCTGGGTGTCATGCCTGAGAAACGAATTGAGCAGTGACCGCGCATGCGTTCCCATGCCAATGAATCCGATGGTCAATCGGGAGTTGGGTGGGGTTTCCGCAGCCCAAATGTTCGAAGACATCAGCCTGGGAAACACGAAAGCGCCCGCGCCTCCCATGACGGCGTGTCGAATGAAGCTGCGCCGGGTCCGATTTTTCATAGACAGGATAGTAGTTGCATTTTAGTCGGCCATGGAATGGCTCCGAAGCATTGAGCATTGAACCGCACCTGGATTCTCCATCTTGATATTATCCAGGTGAAACATCGTGCGTTGCGTGGCAGTGGAAATAAAACCCACCCAGCCAACACCAGCCCAACGCGAATCGCAGGTTAACCCTTTGAACTCACGCGGCGCCGCGCCTGGCAGCGTGGCGATCAAATCCCACCGAGGCTCGGGCTCGCCAAGGGTGGCGCGCATTTCGACTTGAAACCACGTGTCGGCGGGAACGCTCAACAACTGGCGCCCCCGAACCCAGACTCCCCCGCCACGGAAATCCACGCTGGGCCCCACGATGCCACGGCTCCCATAACGCCATTCGCATTTGGCTTGAGCATCGGTCTCGAGGCGGATCGCGAATTTCAGTTTTGCCACACCAGAGGAGTAATGCGGATTCCAATTCAGGAATGGATAGAAATCGCGATCCAGGCCCGGTGCGTCTTCGAATCGAAGGCAATGGTTCCCTGGGTCGGCGGGATCATTCGTGATGACGATCAAGTCCGAACGTTTCCCCTGGTTGAGGCTGGCCACATTCAGCAATGGCGATGCCGTGCGATCTTCAAAGTCGTCGTGAAGTTGAACAGGGTCCGGTGTGGGCGTCACAAATGCCGGGGGCCACGTTCGGTCCGCTGCCAGATTCTTCCACGCAGTAGAACCATAAACGCCCGCGCGTCGCGGATCGAACGGTTGAAACCCGATCCGCGAAGCGGGTGAATCCGCCCGCAACCGGAAATCGCGGCGCGCTGCGTCCACGAAGAGCGGATCGGTTATGATCGAACCGGCGTCGTTTCCCTGCTCCCGCCATTGGTCCCATGTCTTGCCATCGAAATCAATTTTCTGCCCTGCCGGCCTCCAATAAAGATTCGTGCGCGACTGCACTTTGGCACCCTTCCAACCGCCATACGCCAGTAATTCCCCCTGATCCCAGTAAACCACGTTCCGCTCGAACGTGAACGACAGATGCGGTTCAGCGCGGGTGACGGCCATCTGCGTTTCCCGGCTGAATGCCAGGATGTTGTTCCGAAAGACATTTTCGCGCCCGTAATGCTGGTGCATGCCGCCATCCAGGACGTCGTAAACCAGATTGTTTTCGAAGAGGATGTGCGAACTTCCCTCATCGCAATACAGTCCCCAACCGCCGTAGCTGCCCGCGTAGACGTCATGAATCACGTTGTTCCTCACCACCGTTCCCTCTGATTTGCCCAACGTATAAACGCCCGCCATGTCGCTTAATATTCCGTAACCAATGTGATGCAGATGATTGAACTCAATCAGGTTTCGCTTCGCTCCATTTTCTCCATATCCCCAGCGCCAGCCCGCCGAGATCGCGGTGTAGAAGAAATCCCCGACGTCGCAATGGCGGATCACATTGTCCGCGCTGTGGCCGATCCAGATCCCCACGGCATCGGGCCGGATTCGCCCTCCGCTCTGAATGATGCAATTGTCAACCGTGATGCCGCTTGTCCGGACGTCGCTCGGAACAATCCCGGTCTCGCCGATGCGCACTCCGCTAACGCCGACGTCAAACACGCGGGAATGTTCGACGGCGCAATCCTGGGTGTTTCGACGGAACCAGATGGCCGTGCCGCCGATGTGCTCAACGGCGCAATGGGTGAATTGAATCCCGCGGGCATGGTCCAGCGCAATGGCCGCCGCCGTCACATTCATCGCAGCCTGGTTCGGAGCATACCCCTCCGGAGGAATTCGCAATTCCGCGTGACGGAACTTCAAACCTTCGAAACGAAGATGCTGCACCTGCATTTCGGGCGCTCCCTGGATCGACACCAGGTGCTCCAGCATCGGCGCGATCACTTCCGCGTTGCTCAGATCCTCGCCGGGTCGCGGCTGGTAATATAGCCAGCCTTCGCGATCCAGAAACCATTCACCGGGCGAATCCAGCGCTCCCAGAAAGTTTTCCAGCAGATACAGGCCCCCGCGCTGCATCTGGTTCCACCATTTCATGACTGCCCCATCGGAAACTAATCGTCCATCGGCAGGAGCAGCTTCTCGAAGCCGCTCGCGGGTTGTGTCCCATTTGTGAAAAACGAGGATCTGCACATCCTGCAATTCTTCCGCTGGCAAGCCCCGCAGTGCTGCAGCATCTTCCGGTTTCACAGTGAATGTATGTCGATAAGGCCGCCTGCGATCGCCAGATGGCTCTTCCGCGACCCCCTTCAAAATCGAGAAATCCCAGGCATTCGGCGTTCGCGCACGCGTGGCTCGCGCTCCATTCACCCAAAGCTGCTCAAAACGCCATTCGCCCGCGGCCTGATCCCCTGTTCGTTGGATGCGCGTCTTCCATATCCCCGGTCTTTGGGAATCCGCCTGCCAGCCAGTGACGCGCCGGCCGCCGCTTATGATCACTTCGGCGCCTGGCTGGGCGCGGTAAACCGTCGGTTGCTCTGCCGAGATTCCGGAATCCAAGGGTGTGAATTCCAGGGACCTTTGCATCTCATACACTCCCGGGCCAAACGTAACGATCACGCTGGATCCGGGCGACGTGGATCGTGCAAAGCGAGCGGCCATTTGCGCGCGTTCGACCGAAGCGAACGGCCGGGCCTGCGTTCCGGGATTTGAATCATCGCCCGCAGGACTGACGAACAGTTCAGCTGCCAGCGCGGGAGGGTTCAAAGCTATCGCCGCAAGAGTGAGGACGGACAACAAGCGGCAGGCAAAGGTGATGATCAATGGCATTTAGGTGGTGACGTTTTCGGGTTCAGAATAGCAGACCCGGGAACGCTGTCCTGTCGACTAAACAGGAGACACCCTTCGCCTATCCTGCAGCGCGACGCCAACTGCCTGCCGTTTGTCAGCCGCGCCGAAACTTGGCGACTGCCTGAGTGCGCGAGCGCACTTGAAGCTTTTCGTAGATGCGGCGGCTGTAGGTGTGGACCGTTCCAAAACTCACGCCAATCCGGTCGGCAATTTCCTTGAACAGGTAACCTTCCGCAACGAGTTCAAGCACTTCGCGCTCGCGCGCGGAGAGCATCTCCATTTCCTTGTTGGGGGTGGCCTCCTCTTTGAAATATTCAACAACCTTCCGGGCGATATGGCTGCTCATCGGGGAGCCGCCGCGATTGATCTCGCGCAACGCCCCGAGCAGTTCCTCAATCGAAGTTTGCTTCAGCAGATAACCGCCCGCCCCGGCCCGCAACGCGCTGAAGATCGCTTCCGTATCCTCATAAACTGTCAGCATCAGCACCTGTGGCTGGGGACAAATCATTTTGAGCTGTCGCACGCACTCCACTCCATCCACATCCGGCAGATTGATGTCCATGATGACAACGTCAGGATTCAATCGTGGAATACCCTCCAGCGCCGCGGCGCTGCAGTTGAAGCGTCCTTCCACTTGAAAACCCGCGTCGGTATCGATCAATCTCGCCAGCGCGGCGAGCAACTCGGCGTCGTCCTCCACGATAGCCACGCGGATCTTGCCCGGCGGCTTTCGCGTCGAACTCGGCGCCACCACCGGCTTTGGCGTTTCGCTTGCGATTCCCATCCTCACAACCTTGTTGTGCTTCGTCATAACCGGCAAGTCGCCTGTTTGATGGACACGGGCGATTCTAATCTGGGTTGCATGACCTTGAAACGGACGGTGGTCCCTTCACCGGGCACGCTGTTGAACTCGCAAGTCCCTCCCAGCTTTGCCAGCCGCTCGCGCATGTTACCCAGACCGTCGCCCCGTTGTTCGGGGATCGCCGATGGCAATCCCACGCCGTCGTCGCAAATTTCCAGCGTGAATCCGTCCTCCTGAAGCGTCATCCGGAGCTGCAATTTCCGGGCGGAGGCATGCTTGATGGCATTGTGCATTGCCTCCTTGCAGGCGAGAAAAATGTTCAATCGTTCCGCGCCATTCATCGGCCGCCTGGGTATCACTGGAGGAATGGTCAACTGGCATCGCAATCCCGCGGTGCGCGCCAGATCGGTTGCCAGTTTGCTCAGGTACGAAACCAGCGCGTCCAGCGTGTCGTTGCGCGGATTGATCGCCCACACGATTTCGTCCAGGCGCCGGGTGATTTCCCGCGCAGCACCCCGGATCGCCGATAAATGGCCCTCGGGGGTGAACACCTGTTCCGGCTCGCGTCCGGCCAGCTCGGTAAGCAGCACAATGCGCGTCAGTGTTGAGCCGATGTCATCATGAATGTCGCGCGCGATCCGTGCGCGTTCTCGATCCAGCGCCTGATGCGCTTCCACCAGCGCCAGCCGCTGCCGCATCTTGCGCGTTGAAATACCGTGGGCGACCGCCGTGGCCCCTGCGGCCAGAAGCAGCAGCACCACGATTCCCAGAAGCAGGCACAAAATCAAAAATGCCCGCGTTTGATGGAAAAACGGCTCTTGCACGAAATGGACCCGGCTTCCGTTTTCATTCCAGGCGCCGCTGGCATTCCGGGCGTGCACCTCAAACTCGTATTCGCCAGGCGGCAATTTGGTGAACCGCGCCACCCGATTGTTTCCCGCGTGGGCCCACTCCGGATCCAAGCCCTTCAATCGGTACCTGTAAACCGCCTTTCCCGGCTCCACATACGTCAAGGCGGCATAATGAATTTCCACGCTGCTCGTCCCAGGCGGCACGTTGATCTCGGCCTCTGGATTTTTAGGAAACCCGGGAGCCGTCCGTTGATCCAACAATACGTGCTCGATTACCAGAGGCGGCGGTTCGGGATCCCGGAGGCCCTTGGGGTTCACTGCGACGACGCCAGTTTTTGACGCGAACCAGAGACGTCCCTCGGCGCCGCGCGCCGCGCCCTGGCCCCATGGGGAGCCGCCGAGATAACCAGCTCGCATCCCCTGCGCCTTGCCGAACTGCACCACGCCCAGCTGCCGCGCCGCGCCCTCGAGATAGTGATCCACGTCACTGCGCCGGATTCGGAACAATCCATTCGCACAACCGAACCATAGATTATCCCGCTCCACGAGCATGCTGTTGATGCGGCCCAGTTCCGACAGGACGCCCTCCGCATCGATGGACTTCCAATCGTACCGGCGTCGCGCAACGGCCTTATCAGTTGCCAGCCACAAGGTTTCGCCCTCCCACTCGAGCGCGGTGATGCGCGATCCTGGAATCTGCTTTCCCAGGTCAAGCGTTTGGCTGAGTTTACCAGACCATTCGAACAAACCTTTTGAGGATCCGATCAGCACGCCCCCGTCTCGGTTGGTGATTACCGCGGTAATGCTCATCGCGGGCCATCCATTTCCGATCGATGTGAGGGTCTCGTCATGAAACGAGAACAGGTTGGTGGGCGTGACGATCCAAATGCGGTCCCCAGCCTCACAGAAAACTGCCCGTCCCTCGATGGTTCGCATTGGAATGGTTCTGCCGTTGCGAACGCGATAACAACGCGTGTCGGTGGCAACCCAAAGGTCGCCCTGGGTGGTTTCCATGAACCGGAAGTCGCCCAGAAGATCGGGAATCGCCACGCGGTTGGTCCACACCTCACCCTCTCGCCGGAAGATGCCGCGGGAAAAGATGCTCGCCCAAATTCCGCTGGGACCAGCTGTAATGCTGCTGACTGGCCCCAATCCATCCAAAGATCCATAGTGCTCAATCGGATTGTTGCGGATGCGATACAACCCATCTGCGGTGCCGATCCAAAGACTGCCCTCCCGGTCGTAAAGCAGGGAAAAAATAAACGCGGTTCGCAGATCCGTTTCCTCGACCGCGAAAGCCCGGCCCTCGCGCACACAATAAAGCCCCGAATAAGTCCCGACCCAAAGGTTGGTTTCTGCGTCCTCGCACATCGCCCAGACACCAACCGGGCCCAAACCTTCAGCTCGGGCGTATGTAATCAATCCGCCCCTGGACGTAATCTGAACGAGGGCGGGTTCCAGATCGCTGCCCACCCACATGCTTCCATCGCGGCTGCAGAACACACCGGTCAACCGGTTGGTGATTGGATAGGGGCGATCAAAACCATCCGGTTGACAACGCACCAGGCCCCGGCTGGTGGCCAGCCAGATTGTGCCGCTGCCATCCTCTGCAATCTGCCGCACTTCGCCGAACTGCTCGGCGAACGTGGGGAATCGTTGTACGTGCCCCTCAGCCGTCCGCACCAGCAACCCACCTCCACCCAGCCAAAGATTCCCGCGCTGATCTTCATACAGGGGGATTCCCCTTGCGCCTGGGCGCGGCAGAGCGATTTCGAATCGAGCCGCCTGCCCATGCTGCCACCGCACCAGCGAGTTGGTGTTCGACGACTTGGTGATCCATAAGCTGCCTTCCCTGCCGGACGCGAGCCGCGTGTGGTCCCGGTCGCCGCCAGCCGTCATGGGTGCCGGAGAGGCGAATTCGACTCCGTTGAAACGCACGAGGCTGTTTGTGGAACCGGTTGTTCCAAGCCAGACATAGGCGTCGCCCGTTTGAACCAGGGAAACAACGTTGTGGTTTGGCAAACCATCGGAGGTTTGCCAGTGGTCGGACTGGATATTGCGAATGGATTGGAACGCGGCGAAACCCTGGAGCGGCACGGCCAGAAAAATCCATCCCATTAAGGCAAAACCTTGCAACCATTGCGTCAATGGATGGTTTTTCATCGAAGCCATCCTGCAACAGAAAAAGGATGACAACAAACGCAAAACGTTCGAGGTGTGGATGACTCAAACCGCGGCGATCATGGAGGGTCCGCCGCTCGCGCTTCCCCACGTTGAAAGCAGCGAAATCTGTGATAGCGTCCGGCATGAACAAGGCCTTGGGACTTTCAGATATTGCCATCAGCCCAGTTGGATTCGGGTCGTGGGCCATTGGCGGAGATTGGGAATTCGGGTGGGGATCGCAGGACGACAAGCAATCGATTGCCGCCATTCATCGAGCACTGGAACTTGGGATAAACTGGATCGACACGGCGGCCGTCTATGGGCTGGGGCATTCGGAGAAGGTTGTTGCACGCGCCCTTGCGGAATGGAAAGGAAAGCGTCCTTACGTCTTTACCAAGTGCGGCATGATCTGGGACGACAAGGGCAAGGTGGGCTACTCTTTGAAGGCAGAGTCCGTGCGGCGCGAATGCGAGGAAAGTCTGAAGCGGTTGGAGACCGATGTGATCGATCTCTATCAGATCCACTGGACGGCCGACGACATGGCGGAAACGATTGAGGGCTGGCAGACGCTCGCGGCGCTTCAGAAAGAGGGCAAGGTCCGGGCAATTGGGGTTTGCAATGCAACCGTTGCCGAGATGAAGGCGCTGCATGAAATCGCGCCCATCACAAGTCTTCAACCTCCTTACTCATTGATTCGGCGCGACGTCGAAAAGGAACAGCTTCCCTGGTGTCAGCGCGAGCACGTCGGCGTCATCGTTTACTCGCCGATGGAATCCGGCCTTCTGAGCGGAACGATGACGCGCGAGCGGATTGCGTCACTTCCATCAGGCGACTGGCGCAAGCGCAACGAGCGCTTTCAGGAACCACAACTGTCGCGGCATTTGCAAATCGTTGAACGATTGAGGAACATAGGAGCGCAGCATGGACGTTCGCCCGCGGAAGTTGCGATCGCCTGGACGCTCGGAAACATCGCCGTGACCGGCGCGATAGTTGGCGCACGCACGCCGAAGCAGGTGGAAGGGGTTATCGGCGCACTGGAATTCCGGCTGAATCCAGCCGAAATGCAGGAACTCGAATCGATCAATGCGTCAAAATCCAGCTGACTGCATTCATGCGCCAATTCTTCGATCACATCGACATCCGTGTTCCAAATCTGGCGGCTGCGACCCCGTATTACGAGTCGCTTCTTCCTGCCCTTGGGTTCACACAACCAGTGCAGATCGAGGGCTGGCTTCAGTTCGAGGCGGGAGAGTTCGAGCCGTTCGTCGGAGTCACGGAGTCAAGAACACATGTAGCAAATGAGAACAGGGTGGCATTTCGAGCGAACAGCTGCGATGAGGTCGATCAACTCAGCGAAGTTGTTCGTCGAGCCGGTTCCCGAAATATCGAAGGGCCGATGGATTACGAAACAAACTATTATGCTCTGTTCTTTGAGGATCCATGGGGTAATCGCTTCGAGATCTGCCACCGGGCGCGGCCCTAGGGAGGTTCCCAGTTGCCGCGCGAAATCGCGTGCGTAAATTGTTCCATGAAGAAGCGTCATCATTCATCTGAGATCACGTGGAATCGGAATAATCCGACGAAGCCAAGCCGCGAACAGTTGCGAACGAAGACGCCGCGGTTTAACTCGCCGCGCCAGTCGGCCCGTCCGATGGAACGCAGCGGGCAGCGTCGCAGTCATTGATGTATTTCCTCACCGCTGCTCCAGCGCGGCACACTGGTTGCGCCGAAGCCATGGTCCATGAATGCCGCGGGACTGTAGAACACCGATCGCTTTCGAAACCCAGCCCAATGCGGCAGTTGCTGCCAGTTGGCCAAAACAACGCCCGCCTTCTCGGGCTGCGGGCGAATTCTTGAGGATCGCGGCGACTTTCAACAAATCGCGCAAACGCCACAAGACCCGGTGAACGTTTGCGGATTCCTGCCAGCCAATGTAGCCGTTGGCAGCGTGTACATTTCCGATTACATTTCGCGGCTCAATGCCAACGTTTCTTAACATTGCCGCATACAGGTTTGCGCCTTTGAGTGATCTCGGACCGCTCCGGGGCCGCCTGCTTGACCTCTGCAAAGGCTGGTCTTTGCGCGGCACGATTTTGCTGAGCCCTGAGGGAATCAACCTCTTCGTCGCAGGATCGCCTCCCCATGTGGAACTGTTGCTGGCCGAATTGCGTTCGATTCCCGGTCTGGGCGACCTCGATGTCAAAACAAGCGAAAGTGATCATCAGCCGTTCAACCGAATGCTTGTTCGTTTGAAGAAAGAGATCATCGCGTTCGGCATCGAGGGCATTGCTCCGGGCTCACGGACTTCTCCGAAGGTGCCGCCGAAGAAGCTCAAAGAGTGGCTGGATGAGGGCAGGCCTATCACGCTCCTGGATACGCGAAACAATTACGAGGTGAAGCTGGGAACGTTTCAAAACGCGCTGCCGATCGGCATCGATCACTTTCGCAATTTCCCCGAAGCCGTCCGCCAATTGCCGTCCGAACTGAAGGAAAAGCCCGTTGTCATGTTTTGCACCGGGGGTATCCGCTGCGAGAAAGCCGGGCCGTTCATGGAAATGCAGGGATTCAAACATATCTTTCAGCTCGAGGGAGGAATTCTAAAATACTTTGAGCAATGCGGTGGCGCACATTTCGAAGGCGAGTGCTTCGTGTTCGACCAGCGTGTCGGAGTCGATCCCTCATTGCACGAAACCGATTCGACTCAATGTTTCGTTTGCCTGGTCCCGCTGAGTCGCGCCGAGCAGGAGGACGCCCGCTATGTGGCGGGCAAGTCATGTCCGCATTGCTTCAAAACGCCCGACCAACGAAGGGCGGCTTTGATCGAGGAACGTCACAAGGCAATCCAGCGCTGCACCGACCCTCTTCCCGGCGGGCTGCCTTACGACAACTACCGCCCGTTGAATATTCCGTCCAACTGCGATGGTCACGCCCTTTGTGACGCACTGAGTCAAATCGTCCGACACATACCGGCTGCGCACTGGCGGGTCCAATGCGATCGCGGATTGATACTCGACAGCGAAAAGCGGCGTGCCGCTGCAGAACAGATTGTCCATGCCGGGGAACGTTATTTACACAGGTTCCCCGGCATTGTGGAACCGAATGTAAACGGGAACATTCAGATAATTCACGAGGACGAAGCTCTGATCGTTGTCAACAAACCGGCCCCGCTGCCGATGCACGCTGGCGGACGATTCAATCGCAACACGCTGCAATACATTCTGAATCAGGTTTATTTCCCGGAAAAGCCAAAGCAGGCGCATCGTCTCGACGCAAATACGACGGGCGTCGTGCTTCTTACCCGCATGCGCCGTTTTGCTGCTCTATTGCAGCCACAGTTCGTTCGCGGCGATGTTAGGAAATTTTATCTGGCCGGCGTTTGGGGTCATCCGCAGGCAGATGAATTCGTTTGTGATGCGCCGATCAGTGCCGAAGCTGTTGAAGTCGGCACGCGGGAAATCGATTTTGAAAGCGGGTTACCATCTCGCACCGAGTTCACAGTCCTTCGCCGGAATAGCAATGGAACAGCTTTGCTACAAGCGCGGCCGGTAACGGGGCGCACAAACCAGATCCGCGTTCATCTGTGGCACCTGGGGTTCCCGGTTGTTGGCGATCCCGTGTATTTGCAAGATAAGAAGCTGGGGCACGTTCAGACCCTTTCAACTCTGGATGAACCGCTGCAATTGCATTCGGAACGCATTCACTTTTTTCATCCGCTGACAAAAAAGGCCGTGGAGTTTGCTGCGCCAGCGCCGGTTTGGGTTGCCTCTTGAAACGTAGCCTTCTGCAATCCCGACCATTGGCTGATCAGTCGGATATCGCAGCGGCGGAACGCCGGGCCCAACGCAGTTTGGCTGGGGTTGATCGCGGATTCGATCTGCGTTCGTCGAAGTCGGGACGGATCACATCCGGCGCGATTTCCTGATAAAACCCATTTTCGAATCCTGCTCGAAACGCTTTTTTGACGCGACGATCCTCACCCGAATGAAAGCTAATCACAGCGGCGCGTCCGCCTGGTTTCAAACAGGCTGGAAGGTTTCTGAGAAAACTCTCCAACGCTGAGAACTCATCGTTAATCTCGATCCGAATCGCCTGGAAGACACGGCGAACCGTAAGATCCACATCGTTTCGATCCCGCAGTGGGATTGCCTCACGAACCCCTGCAACCAGAGCCCTGGTGGTCGGAAACGACTTCCCCGCCAGGGCAATCGCAAGCGCGTGAGCCTGGGCTTCGTCCGCATTTTCCAGAAGTATCGCGGCAAGGCGCTGCGGCGACACAGATTTCAGAAACACAGAAGCCGGCTGGCCACGTTCAGGATTCATACGCATGTCCAACGGGCCATCGAATTTGACGGAGAAACCGCGTGACGGATCATCCAACTGCATCGAAGAAACTCCGAGATCGGCCAGAATCACGTCTGCACCCTCCGTCAGGTTTTCTGACTTTAACGCCTTTGAAGCGCCTGCAAAATTCATCCGGTGCGCTGAAAACGTGCTGTCCTGCCAGCCTAGCGCGCGAAGTCGGGCTTCGGCTCGACGCAATTCGATGGGATCGGCGTCCAGCCCTAACAGTCGTCCGCCAGGCTGCAATCGGGACAAGATCTCGGCCGTGTGCCCTCCATATCCGAGAGTGCAGTCAATGGCGATTTCCCCCGGCTTCGGATCCAGCACCATCAAGACCTCTCGAACCATGATGGGACGGTGAGTTCCCGCAGGAGTTTTTCCCGCGGCAATTACCTTGGAGATGGTTTCAGGATCAAGGGATTCTGAATGTTCCTTGTATTTCTCAAGAAAATGGCGCGGATATTTGCCGGCGTAACGTTTTCGGCGCTTGTGAGCTACCTGGCCAGCCGCGTGATTCAATTCTGAGGGGCTTTGGTCGGGCATTCAGTGGAATCTCTCCAAAACCGCTCGCGCGCGCGAGAAACTTTCACCTATTCTGAAAGTTGCTTCTCTTCAGCCTTCCGTTCAATGTCCCCTCGCTGGCGTTTCCGGCTTTGCGGCTTGGCCTTTTCGTAAAATTTCTTGTTTAGCCTGGCCTGGCCACCTTCGGTGAGGAATCTTCGCGCAAAGACCAGCGCTTTATTCGACCCTCCCGCGACTACTGTGCGATCCCCGCGCATGATCCCTCGATAGCCGATAGCGGCGACATCCTGCGGTGCCATAACGTGGGCCTTTTGAAAGGCGTTCGTATCGACCATTCCCGCCTTGGGAAAAAAGTCCGTATCCGTTGGTCCGGGGCAGATTGCAGTCACCGTGATTTCAGTCTTTTCAAGCTCTGTCGCGAGGGCTTCCGTAAATGAAAGCACGAACGCTTTGCTTGCGTGATATACAGCCAAAAGAGGGCCGGGTTCAAAACCGGCAATTGAGGCTGTGTTCGCCACCCGCCCGCGGTTTCTCGAAATCATCTCAGGAAGAAATAGATGCGTCAGTCGCATCACTGCTTCGATATTGACCCGGACAATCGAAAGCTGATCGTGGAGCGTTATATCCCAGAAATTCCCCCGATATCCGAGGCCGGCGTTATTTACAACGATATCGATCCGTTCACCATCCCGTAAAACTGCGTCGTGAATCCGTTTGGGAGACTCCGGGTCCTCTAAATCGGCAGGAATGACGCCTACTTTTATGTCAAAGTCGGCACTTAAGTTCGATGCGATCGCGCGGAGCTCCTCCTCCTTCGGGGCGGTGAGGATGAGGGAGTGACCGTTCTTCGCAAATTCACGTGCCAGGGCGAGGCCGATTCCGCTCGACGCACCTGTGATCAATGCAGTTTCCGAATTCATAGGTGAACATGCTTTCGGAATGGCCCGCGGCAACTGGGCTCTCTGCCTACTAAAAAAAAACCCGGAGCCTGATGCTCCGGGTTTTAATTAAAGACTGGCGGCGACCTACTCTCGCAGAATCTATAAGACTACTACCATCGGCCCTGCAGCGTTTGACGGCCGTGTTCGGAATGGGAACGGGTCGGACCGCTGCGGTATTGCCACCAAAAACTGAAGGTTCCAGATAAAAAATCCAAAACCAAATATTAAAGAACCTTACCGAAACATTCGGGATTCTCTGAAATCTACACACAGGGATTCGGGGAAAACCCAATTCGCGAGTTAAAATCGCATTTTCAAACATCGCCCACAGGCTTGCACCTGCAGGATCCGAAAGAAAAAAGCGATCAAGCCGCACGACCGATTAGTACTGGTCGGCTGAATGGATTGCTCCACTTACACGTCCAGCCTATCAAACGGGTAGTCTGCCCGTGGTCTTTAGGGGGCTTGCGCCCCGGGAAACATTATCTTGGGAGGAGCTTGGCACTTAGATGCTTTCAGCGCTTATCTCTTCCGCACATGGCTACGCAGCGATGCCCCTGACGGAACAACTGCCACACCAGAAGTGCGTCTAACCCGGTCCTCTCGTACTAAGGTTAGAACCCCTCAAGTTTCCTGCGCCCACAGTGGATAAGGACCGAACTGTCTCACGACGTTCTGAACCCAGCTCGCGTACCGCTTTAACCGGCGAACAGCCGGACCCTTGGGACCTTCTCCAGCCCCAGGATGCGATGAGCCGACATC
>DASPIL010000094.1 GCA_035629175.1 Verrucomicrobiia bacterium
AAATCGGCCATCTCGATGTTCAGCTACGATCTGGTTTCCGGACATCGCCTCCTGTTCGCCCCTTACGGCTGTTTTAACCAATGTGAGCACCACCTTATCGCCCGGGACATTCCCTTGCACGAAGCGACGCGGCTCCTGATGAACCGTTGCACGGGTCTGTTGCTGGTGCAGGAGTTGTTAAAGAGGGAAAAGCTCAGCGATTCCGACAGCGATTTTGTGGGACGCAATCTTGCAAAGGCGCAGCTCGCGCTGGGGGATGTCGTGCTCACCGCGTCGGGGGAATATCACTGGAGCTGTGAAGAACGCCATCAACGCTTGAAGGCACTGGCGCCTCTTGAAAAATTGCCGTGGTGGCGGGACGTGGAAAAACATCACGCCATGGGGAAGGAATTCAAACTCCATCCTGCGCGAATGCAACGCAGTGTGCGGCAGTTCACGATGGACTATCTTTCCGTCTCGGACCTTGCGCGGCAGGTATGGTTATGGCTCGAGAACCAGCGGCTGGGACAAAAGTTTGGTTCGGTCCGGGAATACGGGCTTAGTAGAGTCCCGAAGTGCGCCGAACATTCAGCCATTCATTCGTTGCTCGTGAACGTTCGCACTTTCGGCACGCGAGCGCTCGTTTCGCGGGCTGGCTTTCGCTACCCTCGCGAACGCCTGCTGAACTCCCTTCCGTTGCTGTTGTGGGAAAATCCCGGGAACGACGTTCGTGTTCGACGCTCGCTGCAAAAGCAGTTGCGAACCAGCGGATCGGATTGGCAGAGTTTCGTCGCGGTTTACAAAAACCTTTGGCCGCCATTCAGTTGATTGAACAGCTCTGAACTTTTATGGCCGGAACTTTCGGCAACGGCAGACCTCCCCCCCGGAGTTGTTCGCGTTTGGGCTTCGCCGCTCAGTGTCACGGAAGATTTTCGCAACCGACTGCTGGGTGTGTTGTCGCCAGAGGAGCGGCTGCGCGCGGAACGTTTTCGCTTTGACCGCCATCGGCATCGCTTCCTCGCAGGGCGCGGCATTCTCCGAACTCTCCTGGGCGGACAACTGCAATGCAATGCAGCGGATTTGCAGTTTGCCCTGTCGCCAAAGGGAAAGCCTGCGTTGGGCGGGCCCTTCGAAAATTCAGGTCTGCATTTCAACGTGGCTCACGCCGTTGACCTCCTGCTCGTCGCCATAACCCGCCTCGGGCCGGTCGGGGTGGATGTCGAACCTCTGCGCGAGTTGAAGGATGCGGGCGACCTCGTGAAGCGCTTCTTTTCGCCGCGGGAAAGCGAGCGTTTTCACGCACTGCGGCGTGAGGAGCAGCCCGCAGCATTTTTCAATTTGTGGACCCGCAAGGAGGCGTGGCTGAAGGCGACCGGCGAAGGAATCGCGGGCGGGCTCGATCGCGTCGAGGTCACGTTTGAAGCAGGTGAACCGGCGCGCGTCATCAGCATTGCGGGTGACGTCGAGCTCGCAACGTGCTGGACTCTCGAAGCCTTGCAGCCCGCTGTGGAATGGGCCGGCGCCGTAGCGATCCGCGCCTCTCCACGCTGCTTTGAACATGGAAAATTCTCCGCCGGGCTTCAGTGATACTCCTGCACCGTCTTCACGCTGTATCCTGATTTTTTGAGCGCTTCAATTCCGAGCGCGGCCGCCTTGGCGCTGCTCAGCGTCGTCATGATGGGTGTTCCCGTGTAAACCGCCGTGGTTCGGATCTTAACTTCATCGGCGCGCGGCAGTTGCCCGGAGGGCGTGTTTATGACGAGCTGGATTTCCTTGTTCTTCAGGAGATCGATGGCCGTCGGCCGCCCTTCCTGCAGCTTGAAAACCCGTTGAACGGTGAGCCCCGCCTTTTCCAGCACGTTCGCGGTTCCCCCTGTTGCGACGAGTTCGAATCCGAGATTGGCGAACTGCCGGGCAACCTCCGCCGCCTCGGTCTTGTGTGCGTCGCTGACACTGATGAACACGCGTCCGCCGAGTGGCAATGACGCTCCTGCCGCCATCTGGGACTTCGCGTAAGCCGTGCCCAGGTCGGCGTCGAGCCCCATGACCTCGCCCGTTGAACGCATCTCCGGCGACAGCAGGATATCCTGCCCGTGAAATCGATTGAAGGGGAACACGGATTCCTTGACGGCCCAATACGGCGGCCAGACTTCATTGACGAAGCCGAGTTCCTTCAGGGTTTTGCCCGTCATCACTTTTGCAGCCAGCTTTGCGAGTGGAAATCCAATGGTCTTGCTGACGAATGGCACGGTTCGAGAGGCGCGCGGATTCACTTCCAGAACGTAAACGGTTTCACCCTTCACCGCGTATTGCACGTTCATCAAGCCGATCACTTTCAGCTCGCGTGCCATGGCATGGGTGTAGTCACGAATCGTGGAGATCACGCGATCCGACAATGTGTGCGGCGGCAGCACCATCGCCGCGTCGCCCGAGTGAACCCCCGCAAACTCAATGTGCTCCAGCATTCCGCCAATCACGATCGTTCCGCCATTCGGCAGACCCACGTCCGTGATGCAATCCACGTCGACCTCGGTGGCGTCCTCGAGGAATTTGTCCACCAATACAGGTCGTTCCGGCGATGCCTCAACCGCGAAGCGCATGTAGTGCTGAAGCTCGGCATCCGAATAAACAATCTGCATCGCACGGCCGCCCAAAACAAAGCTTGGACGCACCAAGACGGGATATCCGAGTTCCTTGGACGCAACGAGCGCTTCAGCTTCGTTGGTCGCGAGACCGTTGGGCGGCTGCGGAATGTTGAGGCGGCGCAGCATGGTTGCGAAGAGTTTCCGATCCTCGGCAATTTCGATGCTCTGCGGCGAGGTGCCGATGATGTTGACGCCGTTTTTCTGCAGGCCCAGCGCGAGGTTCAAAGGCGTTTGTCCGCCAAATTGCGCGATGGCGCCCCAGCAGTTTTCCCGCTCGTAAATGTGCAGCACATCTTCCAGCGTTAGCGGCTCAAAGAAGAGCTTGTCGCTGGTGTCGTAATCCGTGGAAACAGTCTCCGGGTTTGAATTCACCATCAGCGTTTCAAACCCGTCCTCCTTCAGGGCAAACGCGGCGTGGACACAACAGTAGTCAAATTCGATGCCCTGGCCGATTCGATTGGGTCCGCCGCCCAGGATCATCACCTTCCGCTTCGAGCCTTCTCCGCGGATCTCGTCGTCGCCGCGGTCGTAGGTTGAATAGTAATAAGGTGTGTAGGCTTCGAACTCCGCGGCGCATGTGTCCACCAGGCGATAGCTTGGAATCAAACCGAGCTTTTTGCGCTCCGCGCGAACGGCATCTTCGGTCTGCCCGGTGAGATAAGCGATCTGCCGGTCGGAGAAGCCGAGGGATTTCGCTTTGGCTAACATTTCAGCGTTCATTCAAAATCAAATTCCCGCCAGTAAGCCGCAACCCCCTTTGGGTGTCGAGTTGGAAAAGGCTCGCCGGGAATCCAAAAATAGTCTCGGCGTTTTTTAGAAATCGAAAAATCCGGCTGGAAGGCGATTCTGGATCGCGCACTATTCCCCGGATGTGTGCATCTGCCGCAATGCCGCCTGCCCTCCCAGGAAACGAGCCAGTCCGCGGCTTTGCCTTTTCAACAGTCATTCTCGCTGCCGGTTTTTCCCGACGCATGGGACAATCGAAACCATTGCTCCAATGGGAAGGCACTACCGTGATCGCGCACGTGTTGCAGCTTTGGAATGATCTCGGCGCGCGCCGCGTGATGCCGGTGGTGCGGCCGGACGACTCGGCTCTCGCCAGCGAACTCGATCGCCTCGGCGTGCCTCGGGAGTTGCGGATCGTGAATCACAATGCAGAACACGGCATGTTCAGTTCCATCCAGGCGGCCGCGCGATCGTCTATGTCGACGGCATCGGCAACGCATGTCGTTCTCACGTTGATCGACCAGCCACACTTGAATGCCGAGATGATCAAGCCGCTTTTAGAATTCGCCTCTTTGCATTCGGAATCCATTTGCCAGCCGTCATATCAAGGAAGAGGCCGCCATCCACTAGTCTTTCCCGCTCAGTTGTTCGCCATGTTGAAGCATCATGCAGGACCAACGCTAAAAGAATTCATGGCCGAGCATGCGGGCAGGAGGTCGGCTGTTGAGTTGAACGATCCACGGTTGAACGAGGATATCGATACACCCGAAGACTACGAGCGGCTTCGTCAGCTCTGCAAAAAGTAACGCTCTCGATCTACCACTCGATAATCAGCGTTGGACAGACGGGAAAGCGTCCGCATTCCGCCCCGTAGATGGTGAGGCCCCCAATCACGAGCGCATCCGGCGGAACCTCGCAGCGGAGAGTGATGAACCCGTCGGTGACACTTTCTGCGATGCGCCGCAGCAGCTCGCCCTCCGCGAACGCATGCACCAGGTAACCGTAGGCTCCGACGCCGCCGCGCAAATAGCTCAAGGCCCCGCGCGCGTCGTGGGGGTGATTTCTCAAAACGCCGTGGTAAACGCGAATCCCATTCAGCGTCATGCGAAGCGTAGTCGAATATGTGTCGCCGTCCGTTTGCGGAATATCGACCCGATGCGACGATGCCTCGCAGAGGAGTTTAAACCGATAGGCTTTTGAGAGATCGGCACCCTCAAGTGGAATCCGCCATTCGAAAAAGCCGTGTCCAAACGCGGCGCAACTGTCTTCCGCCCGCGCCTTGTCGCGATCCGTAAAACCGCCGGACCAAACCGCATCGCTCCATTCTCCGGGCGCCCCGCGCAGGACCAGCGCGCGGTCGATCTCTTCACGCGGCGGCGGATAGCCGCTGCTGACAAGATAAGTCACATGGTTCTGTGCCACTACGGATCCATCCCGTGCGCGCGCTGACAACAGAAGTTCACACAGCATGGTTCGTTCGGGCATTTTCAGCTTGAGCGCATGGGCGTGCGCCACCTGCCGGTGAGGGAAGGGGATGGGAACGAGCCCTTGCGCGATGTCCTGGTGCACACGTCCAAACGAATCCACGCCGCCCATCTCCCAATGGAGTTGGACGTCGCGACTGGCTTTGGTCGAGTAGTGTGATGACGCGACATCCAAAAGGACACATTCGCCGGGCTTGACCCGCTGAATGGGCGGCGAATCTATCGGCAGCGTGTTGCTCTCGTTGATGATTCGAGGGTCATAGCCAAACTCCTTGGGAGTGCGATCGTAGTTGAGAAAACCATTGTACTCCCATTCCACGTCGTGCAGCTCAGTGTAGATGTAAGCGGCAATCTGTTGATACCTCCGCATCTCGTTCGTCAGGAACTTGAAACTCCAACTGACATCGCGATCACCATCCAACGCTCCCACGCCGCCGTATTCGCTGTTGATCAATGGCTGGCCCTTGTGTTGAAAACCTGGCACGTAGTTGAAACTCGAGCCCACAAACGTTGATGTCACCACCTTCGAGATGTGTTCCTTCGCCTGCTGGTAGTCACTCATGTAGAAGTGCCACGAGTTAATATCCGTGTCGCAATGCTGATAATATTCCAGGTGATCCCAGTGACAGACGCTCATGTCCTCAACCAGCCGCGTGGGATCGAGCTGCTTCGCAAGCTCCCACATGTCCTGAACCCATTCCTGCGGCCGGATGAGCCCGCCCGGCTTTGGCGTTCTTCGCGGAATTTCCCGCGCACGATCCCGATCCTCGGGCGACATCGCAGGCGAGGGAGCGAGAAGCTTGTCGAGAAAGCTCATCTGTCCGCCAAAACCCCACGTCTCGTTGAACAGGCACCATGCAAAGATCGAGGGGTGATTGAAATCCCGGGCAATCGCTTTCCGCATCATTTCCTCAAAACGTTCCCGCCCCAGCGCCGTATCGCCACCCTCGCCAAAATTCGGCATATCGGCCATTAGCAGCATTCCCATCTTATCCGCCCAGTGATAAATCAGCGGGTCATCCACCTTGATGTGTATTCGAAGGAAATTAAATCCCACCTTCTTGGCGTAGCTGATGTCGTTCTTGATGACCTCGACCGAATATGCAGTGTAAACGCCGTCGGGATAGAACGACTGGTGAAGCGCACCTCGGAGATATCGGGGAACCCCGTTCACACGCAAGGCGGTGGGAGCCTGCGAATCCTTCGCCAGTTCGAAATCGATTTTCCGCATGCCGAAGTAACTGTGCACCGTATCCAGCACTTGTTCTCCTCGGAGCAGCCGCAGGTGAACCGCGTAAAGGAAGGGCGAGTTGGGATCCCAGAGTTGCAGTTCGCGGAGCTTGATGACCTTCGAGGCATCCTGACCTTGCAGCATCAAGCGCTCGGTCTGCGTCGTGCCATTGGGACCAAGAATTTCCGCCTGCACGACGTCGCTTTTTTCGAGAGATACGCCGGCCACGGAAACCTTCACGGAACCGCTGTCGATGTCGCCTTCGAATCTGAATGAATCCAGATGCGCGGCGCCGCGCGGCTCCAGGAACACGGTTTGCCAGATGCCGCTGGTCGTGGTGTACCATCGCCACTGTTTCCCCACAGGCTGCTCTCGATTGTCCATCGGATCTTCAACACGCAGCACGACGAGTGCGTAACGCACGCCGTCTTTCGTGAGCAGGGCGTCGGTAAGATCAAATTCGAACGGCGTGTAACCGCCTTCGTGATGGCCAAGGTGTTTGCCGTTGCACCAGCAGTCGGTGAAGAAGTCGGCCGCGCCGATCGTGAGAATCACACGTTTGTTCTCCCAGGCTTCGTTATTGGGAATCTGAACATGGCGCCGATACCATCCCACTTCATACCGTTGCGCCGATCGATGATTCTCCCGGGTTACTTCCAGGGGATTTCGGAATACACGCGTCGCGTAGTAGTTATCGTTGCCCGCGATATCGCCTTCACCCCAGGCAGCCAAAGATTCCCAACAAAACGGAACGATGATTTGCTCACGCCACTCCAGGCCGTCCGGCTGAAACCATTTCTGCTTGATGCCGCAGTGATCGCCGTCGAAACGAAACTGCCACGGGCCGTTGAGGTTCAGCCAATCGAAACCTTCCATCGTGCCGCGTTGCCGGTCGGGCCGGGGGTACTCAGGTCTTGGATAGAGGAATTGGGTGGGCATGCAGGTCGGGTCATGAGCTTACGCTCCAGCCATCACAAAACTGTGAAGGTGCGAAGCGTGATTACATTGGCGGGGTTCGTTTTCGGCGGACGTCAGCTCGCGTAAGAACGCGCGCCGATCCGAAAAATAGCGTTCGAGCGCTTTCTCCCACGGCGGAAGAAGCGATCCACGATTCGACCGAAGCACGGACGATCGCGGCCGTGCAGCAAGAAAGTCGGCGTCGTCGAGCCGCAGGGGTTCCAGCCCGGCCGCGGAAACGCCGCCGAGCTCGGCCGCGTGCAGAAGAAAGTTATGCCACGTGGTAGCGCCGTCGTTGGCAAGATGCCAAATGCCGCGTTCACCATCGATGAGCAAGTCGAGGGTCGCATTCACCAAGTCTGGAAGATAAGCCGGGGTGAGGGTTGCATCAACCAGCGCCCAAAACGGACGGTTCGCGCGGAGCTCCCGTACCATCGCCGTGACAATGTTGTCTTGGTCCCACGGGCCAAAAAGGCAGCACGTGCGGATGACAAGGCTGCCGGCATGGATTCGTGTCACCGCGCTCTCTGCCTGTGCCTTGCTCAATCCATAAATGTTCAGTGGATTAGTTGCGTCTGATTCCACGTAATCCGCGGCGGCACCATCGAAAACCGAGTCTGCGGAAAAGGTGACCAACGGGATGCCGGCGTTGCGACAGCTGTTTGCCAGGCAAATCGCTCCGTGAGTGTTTTCTCGGAAGCATCTGTCAGGCTCCGCTTCGGCCTGGTCGACACGCGAATAACCAGCTGCGTTGATGACCGCCCACGGCTCCGCCTCTCTGATCATCCGCCGCACCGAAATCGGATCCGCAATATCCATTTCGTGTCGCGTGACGGCGCGGAAAGCGAGGCCGCGGATGTCGCACAACCTTCGGAACGCCTGGCCCAAGGTCCCCGCCGCGCCCGTAATCAAGAGCGGCTGTTGAGGTTCGCGTCGAGGGCGGCAGAATAGTTGCGGCGGAGAGATCATCGCGAGCGCTTCTGCGCGCGGTTGCTGGGGGGGATAAAGGAGACGCTGCGGCCGCTGCCACCATCCCGCGCCATCAAGCACTGGGTGAGAATAGGGTTCACGCCTCGCCAATGCTCTCGCACATTTTCCTAACGCCGTCATTCGCGGTGTGGCGCCGCGCAGGTCAAATGCGCCAGGGTCGTAGCTGTTTTCAGAGCGCGTCAGCAGGGAGTCCCAATCGTAGGCTCCCAATAACGCCCACATCGTAATGGCCCTGAGATCGACCCCCTCGCGGCGCAGCAGCTGCCCGGCGTGCCAGACATCCATGAACCAGCGCAATTGTTCGTCACGGGTTGACCCGAGATGCACTTCCGTAATGGCGATGGCGGAACGGTAGCGTTCCCATGCTTCCTTGACGACCTGATATACCCCGCCTATGCCAGGCGCGCAGACGCGAACCGCGGATACGTCGGCATACGCATGCTTTCCGTTTCCGGCGTGGGAGCGTTCCGGATAGTTCTGAAGCTTCTCGTCGAGGAACCGTTCACCTGTCAGATGATAATTAATCCCCAGGATGTCGGGCCGACAGGGTGCCGCCAACAGCGCTTCAAGCGCGTCGATAGAAACGCGGCAGCCGCTCAGGTAATCCCACATAGGATGAGAGGAATCACAGCGGCCCGACAGCAAATCAAAGGTGAGCCATCGCCGTTCGTTCTCAAAATCCGCCTGATATCCCACGGGCTCGGTGCTGTACGTTTTCCCAATATTTTCCGTTTGCACGAGCTGCGCTTCCGGAATGATGTTGCGAATCTCCGCCACCGCAAGCTGGACTGCGCGGCATTGATTGACGAGTGCGCGGGAAAAGGCGGCCGTGTCGCGATAGTGCGGATGCCAATGGCCGGATAAACAGCTGAAGCGCGCGGTTGCGAGCGGTTCGTTGACAGGGTTGAAGTATCGCACCCACGGGTAGCGTTCGGCGACGGCCCGTGCATGTCTCGCGAGCCCATCCGGGAAATTCGAATCGAGCAACGACGTGTGTGCCGGGCCGCTGCCATGGTGCACGAGACCGACGATTGGTGCGATGTTGAGTTCGCGCAGGCGGAGCATGCGCTCATCGATCCACGACCAATCGAAGGTTCCAGACGCGGAATGCTCCCACAGAATGGGATAACGCAAGGTGCGAACTCCCAGGCGGGCCAACAATCCAAGGTCCTCGATCCGGCTGATATGTCCGCTGCGCTCGAGTTGATTGAAGTATTTGTCTCCCACCCGGTTGGCCGAGCATTCGATTCCGCCCCACAGTTCCACGCCAGCGTTGTGTGAATCCAGAGTGTCTGCGGGGCGTGGCTTCTCGTTGTTCATTGGCAGAATCTCACCGGTGTAATATTGCAAAACCGCCCGTGAGGAAGGTTTCACGAGCGGTTGGGTGACAGCGGCTCAGCGGACCTATAAGCGATCGGCCATTCAGGTTTCTGACGCCACAGCCTTGCGGCGCAGTGCCATCGGCCGCCTGGGCTTCACCACTTGCGGGAATGTCACGGTAGTCAGCTTGGGATCGCTGTGCAAACTGGCCGCTTCAGTGCGGGTGACGTTCAGCAGTCGAGCATAGATGGTAAGCGCCTGCGCCACGACCTGATCCATGTTGTAATACTTGTAAGTCGCCAAACGCCCAGCGAAGTGCACGCCGGACTGTTCGGCCAAGGCGTGATACTGCCGATAGATCTCGGCGTTCTCCTGGCGGGGGATCGGATAGTAAGGATCTCCTTCTCCACAAGGATACTCATATACGATACTTGTCTTCGCACTTTCCTGCCCAGTGAGGTGCTTGAATTCCGTAATTCGTGTAAACGCGTAATCGTTCGGGTAATTAACCACCGCCACCGGCTGGAACTGGCGCTGATTCAATGTCTCGTGTTTGAATTCAAGGCAGCGATACGGCAGCTTTCCGAAGCGATAGTCGAAGAATTCATCCACGGGGCCGGTATAAACCAACTCGCGATAGGGAATGAAACTCTTTACGTCCCGATAATCTGTATTCAGCAGAATGTGAATGTTGGGATGGTCGAGCATGTTTTCAAACATCCTGGTGAAACCATATTTCGGCATCGCCTGATAGGTGTCCGTGAAATAGCGATCGTCCCGATTCGTTCGCGTTGGCACGCGCGCGGTCACTTGCGCGTCCAGTTCCGATGGGTCAAGCCCCCACTGTTTCCGGGTGTAGCCACGGAAAAATTTTTCATACAACTCCCGGCCAACCTTGCTGACCACCACATCTTCGGATGTGCGGATATGCTCAATTTTTTCAGCGCGTTCCTGCAGGAACTGCTCCATCTGGAACGAGTTCAAACTGACGCCGTAGAGTTGATTGATCGTATCGAGGTTGATGGGGATCGGGACCATCTGCCCGTCCACATGCGCGAGCACCTTGTGCTGATACTGGCGCCAGGCAGTGAAGCGCGACAGGTAATCAAAAACCTCTCGGGAATTCGTGTGAAAGATGTGCGGCCCGTACTTATGGATTAACAGGCCAGCGTCATCGTAGCAATCGTAGGCGTTGCCTGCGATGTGTGGACGGCGATCCACGAGCAACACTTTTTTACCTGAGCCACGTGCAAGACGCTCGGCCAGAACGCTGCCCGAATAACCGGCCCCGACGATGAGATAGTCAAACGCGTCGGTCCGCGAACCACCTGAGCTGGAGAAACCATTTCTATTCATGCTGAAACCTCCGATGAGCGCTTCGCTTGAAGCGCGGCTTGAATGTGGTTTTCCAACTGGCTGACAATCGATTCCCACGTATTCCGGCCGGCCATCTCGAGGCCCCGCTCAACAGCGCCCGCGTCGGGATTCTCCGCCGCCTCTCTGCAGAGCTGGACGAATTCATCATGGCTGCGACCGACCTTTACGACGGAGTTGAAGTTACTGACCACATCGGGCACCGCAGTGCTGATGATCGGGCGTCCCGACGCCATGTATTCCAGAGCTTTCGTGGGGTTGATGAACTCAGTGGATTCGTTCAGGGCAAATGGCATTAGACACGCGTCAAAGCCTTTGCAGAAACCTGGCAGATCCGCATATTGCCGCTGACCAAGCCAGTGCAGGTTCGGCCGTTGAGGAAGGCTGTTCGGGTCTACCTTCATCACGGGTCCGACGATTGCGACGGACCCATTTGGGTTGGCGTCGGCAAGCTTGGCCACGAGTTCGTAATCCATCCGCTCGTCTACCACCCCGAAGTATCCCAAAACCGGTTTGGGCAGCTTCGCCAATTCTTCGGGGATGCGCGTTTCAGCATTGCGCGCCTTGGCGAAATGGTCGACTTCCACGCCACAGCCGTAGAAGTGACAATTGTTGTTGGAAAGTTTCTTGGATTCCCAGAGCTTGCGGCCGCCGGTGAACACAACATCAGCGGCCGCGAGCAGCGCGGCTTCCCGCACCCGAATCTCGGGCGGCGCGCCGCGGAATTGAGACAGTTCATCCATGCAGTCGTATACGGTCAGCGTTTCGTCCATGTGGCCTAGGAACGCCGGGACTGCCATGGGATCGTAAAACCACTGGACTGCGTTCTCAAAGCGCCCGCGTCCCGGTCCGCGCAAGAACTCCTGGACGAGCTCGCGCCGCGTGCGATCGACGTAGTCCGCATCACTCCAGCGCCACGAAGGGAATTGGAGCCGCAGCAAGGTCAGATTCGGCAGGTTATCGGGAGTCCGGAAGCGCGCGATCGGCGTGACGAGGTCAGGATCGGGTGCAATAGTTTCGACGAACAAAATCGGATGCCGCTGGCTGAGTCGAGAGACGAATTGCTGGGGGCGTTGCCACACCCAGTCCCAGCACAAATGGCAGTGAACGATGATTGGATAACTGGAGGTATTGAAATCACGGGGCGACGCGTGATTGCGATCCATATTCGACAGGTTTGAAGAAGATTGAAAATTCGAGTTTGAAAATCCGCTGGTTTGTCGCTTGGAGAAATCCCCTTTTCGAGTGCCGCAGTCCGTTCCAATTGGCGCGTAAGACATATTATTTAATGTTCCGTTTCTTCAGTTTCGGAGACTTGCTCCAGAGCGTCTTCCATTGGGAAAACCTGCACATTAACAAGACTTTAACGGTGCATGCGTCTCAATGGGGTGAAATCCGCAAACTCCCTTGTCACTCTGCCCGAAGCAGCGCAAACTGCCGATGTCTGCTGGGTTTTTGAGATAGCGCGCGCGTCGCGGAGATGCTGTGATGCCGCAGGCAAATTGGAAAAATGCCGACGGATTTTATTATGAATATGTTGACCGATGAACAACGTCAGCAGGTCGCCAAATGGATTGAGGAAGGCGTCAAGCTTTCAGAGATCCAGAATCGAATAGGGTCTGAGTTCGGGCTCCGTTTGACTTACATGGACGTCCGATTCCTGGTCGATGACCTCAAGCTTACGCCCAAGGATCAGGAGCGTCCAAAAACTCCAACACCGCCGCCAGCTGCAGCGCCCAGTGCGCCAGGTGGACCAAAGCCCGTGAGTCCGATCGCTCCCGAAAGCTCGGGCGCTCCGGCATCAAAGATCGGAGTGTCAGTCAGCGTGGATCAACTTGCGCGTCCCGGAGCAATGGTCAGTGGCAAGGTAACCTTCAGTGATGGCCAGAAAGCCGATTGGTATTTTGATCCCGCAGGACGCCTTGGCCTTTCGCCCGTGCAGGCGGGGTACCGCCCAACCCCTGCGGACTTGCAGGAGTTCCAGATGGCGTTGGAATCCGAGTTGAGTCGCATGGGAATGTGACGACCCGGTTGGACCTCAACGCGACCTTGGCATCACACAGTGCCCGGTTTTCCGTTGCGCCCGCGCAAAGGACAGCACTCCGCGTTCGGCAGTGACACCGAGGTAAGGATCATTTCGAATCAGAAGATTGCCATCGAGATCCAGATAATCACAGAGCGCCGACAGTTGAGCCGCGGCGCTGATGAGGACGCTGGTTTCAATCATGCAACCGAGCATCGTCTTGAGGCCGCGGGCGCGGGCGGCTTTCAGGGCTTCAAGAGCGCCAAGAACACCGCCAGCTTTGACAAGTTTCACGTTCACCCCGTGAAAACATTCAGCCGCTCGATCTGCGTCAATCGAAGAGTGATACGATTCGTCCCCAAAGATTGGGAGAGGTGACCGAGCTTTCAGCCATTTCCAATCAGCGATGGGTTTACCCGCAGGCATCGGCTGTTCCACGAATTCCACCTTCGGATCTCGAGCGAGCAATTCCAATTGCTCGATCGCCTTCTCCTTCGTGTCCCACCCTTCGTTGGCGTCGAGTCGTATCGGCTTTAGCGGGGCAACTTCGCGTAGCGCCTTAAGGTTCTCCTGATCCGCACTCGTCCCCACCTTCATCTTCAAAATCGGAAACGATTGGGCATCAACAACTTTCGCCCGAACAGAAGAACTGTCGGCAATTCCTATGGTGAAAGATGTAAGGTGCTGTCGATCAGGTGAATCAACTCCTAGGAACGCCGAAGTGATTTTTTCCGATTTTTGGGCTGCGACGTCGATCAATGCCGTTTCAATGGCACATTTGGCGGCCCAATTTTCACCAGCTGCGTTTCGGATGTAATCCACGCTGTCGTGCAACGGCAATCGCAGGTGATTTAAGTCCAACCTCGTCAGAAACCGACGGACGGATTCAGCGGTCTCTCCGTATCGGCGGACCGGCGAGGCTTCCCCGTAGCCGACGATCTCATCGCACGAGAGCTCTACAACTACGACGTCGGCAGAATCCGTTTTCTCGGTTCGGGCAAGTTTCCACGGATTCACCAATTCCAGCCGAATTGGATGAATCTGCAATTTCATGTAGCGTCGTCGCTGAATGGCAAGGTGGTATCGCCCGTTGGCACATCCGCGGATCCCGCCAATGCACTGCGTTTCAACCAGACCATAAGAATGCTGATATCGGCAGGCGAAACTCCGGAGATTCGTGATGCTTGGCCGAGAGTAGCGGGACGAATTTTCGAGAGCTTCTGACGAGCCTCACTTCGAAGACTCGGAACCAGCGCGTAATCGAAGCTGTTTGGAATCTGCTTCGTATCGAATGCCTTGAATTTCTGCACTTCGAGTTCCTGCCGCTCGATATACCCCGCATACTTGATCGCGATTTCGACCTGTAATGCCACATCAGAATCCAACGCCGGGTCTCGTTTAGGCAACGTTCGATACGAGACTTCAGGCCGTTTCAGCAATTGCGCCAACGTATCCGTTCCTTCTCGTGTGCTGTGCAGGCGCTGGAGTTCCCTGGTTATAGAGTCCTGTTTTGCCTGGAATTTGGCGAAATTGCGGATCGGCAAGAGTCCAACCTCATAACCGATCTCAGACAGCCGCAGATCAGCATTGTCCTGACGCAAGAGAAGTCGATACTCGGCACGCGAGGTGAACATGCGGTAGGGCTCGGTGGTTCCCTTTGTGACGAGATCGTCGATTAGAACGCCAAGATATGCCTGATCGCGCCGCAAAAGGACGGGATCCTTGCCTTGAACTCGCCGCACCGCGTTGATTCCAGCAATCAATCCTTGCCCCGCAGCTTCTTCATAGCCCGAAGTTCCATTGATTTGCCCCGCAAGAAAGAGGTTCCGACACGTCTTTGTTTCGAGAGAAGGGAAGAGCTGCGTCGGAAACACGAAATCGTATTCCACAGCATACGCGGGACGCATGATTTCTGCGTTCTCGCAACCGACGATGGATCGCACCATCTGAATCTGGACTTCGTAGGGCAGGGAAGTTGAAAAGCCATTAACGTAGATTTCGTCGGTTGCGATTCCTTCAGGCTCCAAGAAGATTTGCTGCCGCTCCTTTTCCGGAAACTTCACGATCTTGTCCTCGATCGATGGGCAGTATCGAGGTCCAATTCCTTCGATAGCCCCTGAATACAAGGGGGATTTGTGGAGGTTTTCCCGAATGATCTCAGCCGTTCGAGTGGTGGTAAATGTGACGTAACACGGCAGTTGCCCGTTGATCCGTTCCAATATCGAGTGCGGAGGGTATGGCGCGGCCGAGGAATGTTCCACGTGGAACAAATCGTCCTTCCAGAATGTAAAGTAGGGAACGGGTTCGTCTCCGGGTTGTACTTCGGTCTTCGAAAAATCGATCGAGCGACTCAGCAAGCGCGGCGGCGTGCCAGTCTTAAGCCGCCCGAGTTCCAAGCCTGCTTCTTTCAGCGACCCGGAAAGTCCCATGGCGGCAGACTCACCCGCACGGCCTCCTGACTGCTGGTTAGAACCAATGTGCATCAAACCTCGGAGAAATGTGCCTGTGGTGACGACAACGGTCTTGCCGATATACTGGACTTCAAGAGTGGTTTCCACTCCAACGGCGGCCCCATCCCGCAACAGAATCCTCGAGGTCTGTCCTTGTTGGATGGTTAATCTCTCCTGGCGCTCGCAAATCCATTTCAACCGAAATTGATAAGCCTTTTTGTCGCATTGTGCCCGCGGGGCCCACACAGCGGGACCCTTTTTCGTGTTCAGCATCCGAAACTGCAAGCCGCTCATGTCGGTGTTCTTCCCCATCTCGCCGCCGAGCGCGTCAATCTCGCGCGCTAAATGGCCCTTGGCGAGCCCCCCTATCGCCGGATTGCACGACATCTGGCCGATGGTGTCCGCGTTAATGGTGAGCAATAAAGTCTCGCACCCCATTCGGGCGGCAGCCAAAGCGGCTTCAACGCCAGCGTGCCCGGCGCCGACAATGATGACGTCAAACTCTTTGGGATAAACAAACATCAGGCACTCCGATATTGCGATTCGAAGGGAGTTTTTCCCGGAGTCTTGGCAACACCGGTCCAGGGATTGGCTGCGAGATGTTCACAAATCTTGAATACGGATTCAATGTGTTCGGCTTGGCCGGCCTGGGCTGCCAATTTTTCAGGCGTCCAGCTCTCGCCTTTGGACTCGCGCACCGTTTTCAAGATTTGGAGTTTCAGGGCGATGATTGCTGTCGCGGCTTTTTTTCCGGCCTCAACTCCCGGCTGATGATACGCGTTTACGTTGATCAGTGTTGCGTAAAGTCCGACCGCTCGCTCGAAGAGCGCGATCAGGACTCCCACGGCGAATGGAGAGACCTCATTGATCGTTAGAGTGATTGATTCGCGGCCGCTGTCGCTCAATGCCTGCCGGGTTCCCAAGAAGAATCCGGACAGGTAATCGCCGCTGGTCGTGTCTGGCTCGACTGCAATTCCCGGTGCATTCCTGTCTTTAAGCACCTCGATGAACGTGACAAAAAAGTTGTTCGTGCCATCTCTAAGTTGTTGAATGTAAGCATGTTGGTCCGTAGAACCCTTGTTGCCAAAAACTGAAATTCCCTGGTGAACAACGTTCCCATTCAAGTCGCGTTCCTTGCCAATGGATTCCATCACCAACTGCTGGAGGTATTTGGAAAACAATTCCAGCCGGTCCTTGTAAGGCAGGACGACCATCGCCTTCGCACCGACGCCGTTTCCAGCGAAGTGCCACATCAACGCAAGTTGAGCGGCCGGGTTTTCCATCACTGATTTCCGGCGAGTCTGATCGTCACACGCCCGCGCGCCTGCGAGCATCGCGTCGACGTCGAACCCTTGAAGCGCCGCTGGAAGCAGACCGACTGCGGAGAGTTCGCTCGTTCGTCCGCCCACCCAATCCCACATTGGAAACCGCATGATCCACCCGTTGGCCACGGCATATTTGTCTAACTCGCTCCCCAGCTGCGTCACTGCCACGGCGTGGGCGGCAAAGGTTAGACCAGCGGAATCATACGCAGCTTTTGCTTCGAGCATCCCGTTGCGAGTCTCCTTTGTGCCGCCCGACTTCGAAATTACCACTACCAGCGTTTGCCCCAACTCCTTGCCAATTGCCGCGACGACCCGGTCCATCCCGTCTGGATCAGTGTTGTCGAACGAAAACAGGCGGAGCTTATCGTTAACGGGGTGGCCAAGTGCATTGGCAACGAACTGAGGCCCCAGCGCTGACCCGCCAATACCGATCAAAAGCAGGTTTTTGTAAGTGCCGCTCGCACCTTTGATACGGCCTTGATGAACCCCAGCGGCAAAAGCTTTTATGTTGCTGACCGTTTGCTGGATTTCAGCGGTAATCTCGGGTTCAGGTGCCAATTCCGGGGTGCGAAGCCAGTAATGGCCGACGCGCCGCTTTTCGTCAGGGTTGGCTATGGATCCCTTTTCCAAGGCGTCCATGGCTGAGAAAGCCTTCTGAATCGAAGACTCCATCTCGGCTAGGTAGCCGTCGCAGAAGTTCATACGGCTGATGTCGACCGCTAGGCGCAGGGACGGAAACTCAGAGTAGAATTTTTGAAAATGTTCCCAGAGTTGCTGCTTCGATTTCATAAAAATAGGCGTCAGGCTACCATACAAAGGCCGCGGGATAAAACCACGAAAGCGTTTCATTGAAAAGGGGGAAGCGCAGATCACGGCAAAGCGGCCTTCTGAAGCACCTACTGCAGAGGCGGACTGAGTCCTTAATATGATCGCACGGTCTACGCTCCGCCAACCTGGAACCACGGCGATACAGTCCCGCCTCGTCAGGAGAAACCTGCGCTGCGTGGCGCAACCTCCAAGCGGCCTCAACGATGAGGCGTTAGTCAGGGTTAACGGGAAGAAATACTGTCAGCCTGGTTCCTTCGCCTGGCTTCGATATAAGTGCGAGCTTCCCATGATGGCCTTCCACAATGCGACGGACAATTGCCAATCCCAGCCCTGTACCGCTTCGCTTGGTCGTGCTGAGAAGTGAGGTGAAAGCCCTCTCCTGTTGCTCCTCAGTCATACCCGCCCCCGTATCCTGAAATTCAACGCGCACGTAGTCTCCGTGAGTGTCGGCGCGGCTGGACGAAGTGATTGTCAGCGTCCCACCGTCTGGCATCGCCTCGGCTGCATTCAGGATGATGTTTAGAATCACCTGCTCGAGTTGCGCCGCATCGCCAGGAATCGTCGGAATCGCAGGATCCAGCCGTGTCACCCAGCGAACGTTCTGGTTCTTCAATTTGTGCCGCACGAGCAACCCGAGTTCCTCGACGAGGGAGTTGAGGTTTACTGGCGAGAGTTGCGGTTCAGCTGTGCGCGCGAAATCGAGTATCTGTTCCACGATCTTGTTCAGCAGATCCATTTTCTCCCCGATGATGCGCGCGTCCTTCGCCCTTGGATCTTCGGAGGGGAATTGCAGGTTGAGCGAATGGTAAAGCATCTTCATCACTGTCAGCGGGTTGCGAATTTCGTGGGCAACCTCGGCCGCCAAAAGGCCAAGCGCGGATAGCTTTTCGTTCTGACGCAGCTGCTCCTCGACATCCACAATGCGCTCGTAGAGGCGAGCCTTTTCGATCGCGATGGCTGATAGCTCCGCCAGCGATGATAGGATGCGGATTTCTTCGTTGGAAAAATGATATGGCTCGCCCGTGTAGACACTCAGGGTGCCAATGGCTTCGCCGCCGAATAAAAGCGGCACGCTGAGCAGCGACACCAAGCCTTCGCGTCTCGCGATGTCCACGTTTTGGTAACGGCTCGACGTCTGGACATTTGGCACCTGCATCGGTTTTTTGCGTCGGACCACAACGCCGAGCAGGCTCTCCTCCACGCTCAATCTCGGCTTGCCGAGATATGTTTCGCTTGCGCCAGAGCTGGCGCGCAGGTCAAGGCATTCGGAGCGTTCATCCAGCATCATTAAAGAACAGACCTTCGCCTGCATCAAAACCCGGGTCTCGCGGGTCACAACTTCGAGGGCGTCATCAAGATTCAGCGTGGAATTGATGGTGCGGCTTACGTTGGCAAGCGCCTCGAACAAGCGGGCCTTCAAACGAAGCTGTTCGTAAAGCCATGTATTCTGGATGACGCGAGCAGCTTGAAGGGCAAGGGATTCGAGCAGCTCCTGATCTTCAACGCTGAAAGCGTCTGTCCGATCCGAATCAACGTTCAACACGCCACGAACCTCGCCATTAACCTCGAGCGGCACGGCGAGTTCCGATTGGATGTTCATGCGAACCGCGATGTAACGCGCATCCGCTGAAACGTCGCCCACTCGCGCCGCCTTGCCTGTACGCGCCACCCAGCCCGTGATGCCCTCGCCGACCCGCAGCTTGAGCAGTGCGGCGTTTGGTGGCAGGCCTTGGGCTGCCTGAATCTCGAGGAAACCGGTGGTTGGATTGATCAAGACGACCGACCCGCTGGAGGCTTTCATGAGGCGAACAGCCTCGGTTGTGATCAACTGCAACGCTTCCTGAGGCTCAAGCGTGGAATGAATGACGTTGCCGACATTGAACAACAGGTTAAGCCGGTCATATCGCGCCTGGAGGTCTTTCAAAGGGTCGCTCACCGCGCGGAAGTCTAGGGAAAACTACAGTACGGCAAAGCGCAAAACGGTTCTGCGGTTTGAAGCCGTCGCGCCAGTGGAGTGAACCGAACGGTCAACCGATCGGGACCGTCAGCGAATGGAGAGATCGATCTGATGTCGCTCAAGCGAGGCGCCTTCATCGTAGGCGAGTTCGGCAAGGTAGCGGTTGTAATCAGCGAGAGCCGTAATCTCGTCATAACTCGCCGCGGTCAGATCGCGTTGCATCTGGAGCACGATGAAGCTCGTGCTCTTTCCGTTCTCCAGTTTCTTCTGTTCTGCTTCGAGTGCTGATTCCCGATACAGCCGCGCCTGCCGGGTGGCTTCCACGCGCTCGAAACTGCTGCGCGCATTGGCGATGTCATTCTCAATCTGGATCAGCGTGCGCTGTTCGAGTTGTTGAAGCTGCAGAACGGAGACGTCGCGTGTGGCCTTGGCCGAACGCAGGCGGTTGCGCTCTGCCGTGCGGCTCAACGGAACTGAGAACTGGGCTCCAAAGGACCACGACGGATTCTCGCGCTCGCGAATCTGATGAAGAGCGTGGCTGTATTCATCACCCGTGCCGCTGTAACCCACACTGCCCAGAACATCGAGATTTGGATACAGCTGGTTGCGGCGATACCGGACACTTTGCTCGGTGCTGTCCACCGTGATCCGAGCAACTTCGACCTGGTATCGTGGATTTCGCGCGAGGCCGCGGCGCCAGCTTTCCTGCAGATCGTGCTGCTGCGGGACGGCCAGCAGCTTGTCAGTCGTAAGGATTTTCACCGCCGCCCAGCTGTTGGTGTAATCGTCGCTCAACAAATCCTTGAGAACGCGTTCCTGCGAATCGCGAAGGGCTCGCGTGGCAAGCAATGCAGCGCGGCTGCCCGCAGCTTCGGCCTCTGCCTGCCGTTCATCCAGTGGGGCAAGGGCGCCGACTTCGACGCGCTTGCGGTTTTCCGTCAGCAAGCGTTCCGCAAGTTCCAATGCTTTCTCCTGCACCCGGACATTTTCGTCGGCGGAGATCAGGTTGAAGTACGCGATCTCCACGTTGCGAATCGTGGTCATCACGTCGTTGCGGAAGGTGATCTCGCTCGATCGCAGCTGGTTTTTCTGAAGCGAAATGGACAGACGCGTGGCGTCGATCCAGAAATCCCGAAGCAATGGTTGCTGCAATGACAGAACTCCTGCGCGGCCCGACGTCGTCTCAAAAGGCGAACGAACGGTGCGTGTGCTGAAATTCGTCGAAATGAGAAATTCCCCCGTCGGCAATCCGCCAGGACCGAAAATCACATTCGTGTTGAGTGTGAAGCTGCTGCGATCGATTGTGGTCGACGGCCGGGTTCCGGTCTGGTCAGTAATGCTGCCGCCGAGATTGTAAAAGGTGCCCCAAGGAAGCAGACCGGAAAGGCCGGCTGTGATCGTGTCACTGTCCGTCTCCGTGCCACTGAACGTGCGGCCTTCCGGATCCACACCTCCCGACGAAAGGCTGTAGTTGTGTTCGCCGCTCGTTGTGAAAACGGGATCATACGCGCCGTAAAGGGCCGACAATTCAAACCTTTCGATCTGCGGGGCGAAGCGGCTGATCTTCACGTCGAAGTTATGCTTCAACGCAATTGCGATGCACTCCTGCAGCGAGAGCGGACGTGTCGCAGCAGCTAAATTCGTTTGCGCCGTTGAGAGAAGCGTCGTGGCACATAGCGAGAGGCAAGCGATCCAGATTCTCATCAAGCTGCAAGAGTGGTGAATGGTGTTCATATCAGCAAACAATTTCTACGCCGCGGCAGCGCGGTTCAGTCGATCCCTGATGCCCCGCCATTCGGGAGTATCGGGCGGAGCTTCAACAACAATCAGTTCCGCTCCCAATTCGTCGCATCGATGCAGTTCAGCATACAACGCGCGCGCGAACGCATCGGCGTCGTGGGGGATCACGCTTACGCGCGCTAGATCGCGGCCCGACGGAATGTTGCTGTGGGCCAGCACATGTGTTCCATGCAAAGCCTCCGCCGGCAATTGCGCGTGCAGTTCGGCTTCGTCGCGCCAGCGCAGGATGCGCATCGGCGTGCGCGGCGCGTAATGCCGCGTCAGCAGCCCCGGGCTTTTCAGCGGCTCTCTGTCCCCTGCTCGTGCGGCAAAATGCGTTCCTTCCTTTGCGAGGTAAATGACCGACGCGAGCGCATCTTCGTGGATCATCCCCGGCCGCAGCACGCGCGCGGGCGTTTGGGTGAGGTCAACCACTGTGGATTCAATTCCCACCTGTGATTGTCCCCCATCCACGACGAGCGGCAGTTGAGCACCCATCTGCAAGGCGACGTGGGCGGCGTTCGTGGGTGAGACACAATTCGAGAGATTCGCACTCGGAGCGGCGAGCGGAAAACCGCACTCTCGGATCACTGCCTGGATGAATGGGTGACTCGGCCAGCGCACGCCAACGGTGTCGCCGCCGGCGGTCACGACATCAGGAATCAGGGCCGCGCGTCTAAGGACAAGCGTTAACGGCCCAGGCCAGAACGCCGCCGCGAGGCGCTGCGCGTCGTCGGGCCAGCCAGCTACGCACTGCTTTGCGCCTTCAATATCTGCGACGTGAACGATGATTGGATTGTGGGCCGGACGCCCCTTCAACTGGAAGATCCTTGAAACCGCAGCAGCATTCCACGCGTTCGCGGCCAACCCGTAAACCGTTTCTGTCGGCAGCGCCACCACTTCGCCCCGCTTCAATAAAGCAGCCGCCGCGTGCACAGCTTCCGCAAAAAGCGCGGGAGTGTGTGTCGACACCATCTGAACTGTCGCAGCGCCAGCCATATTCAACCCGCTATTCGTAACGCAACGCGTCAATTGGATCGAGACGCGATGCCTTCCGCGCGGGATAGAACCCAAAGAAAATTCCCACAGCAGCGCTGAATACAAACGCAATCATCACAGAAGTTGGCGAAATCAAGGTGGGCCAGCTGGTCTTCGCGGAAATAAAATGCGACGCGACGAAGCCCATGAGAATCCCAATCAACCCTCCAAGAATGCTGAGTGTAACTGCCTCGGTGAGGAATTGCAGGAGGATATCGCGCCCGCGGGCTCCGACAGCCATGCGGATCCCAATCTCACGCGTTCGCTCGGTCACACTCACCAGCATGATGTTCATGATGCCAATGCCGCCAACAACCAGGGAAATGCTGGCAATCGCGCCGACGAGGAGCGTCATCGTCTTGGACGTCGCAGTGGCCGCCTGCGCGAGTTCCAATTGATTGCGCACGGTAAAATCCGGCTCGCGCCCCGGGCGGCGTTGCTGGAGCAGGTCCGTGACGTCTTCCTGGATCCGCACCATCTGGCTCGGAGCCGAAGCCTGAATCAGAATCGCGCTGAGATATTGGCGGCGTGAGACGCGGCGCATGGCGCTTGTGTAGGGAATGATCACAACGTCATCCTGATCCTGGCCGAAGAAATTAACTCCCTTGGGCGTAAGCACGCCAACAACGCGAAAAGGCATGTTGCGGATGCGGATCGTTTCACCGATGGGATCACCTCCGGAATACAATTGGTCCACAATGGTTTTCCCGATGATTGCAACCTTCGCTGCGGCGTTCACATCGGCCTCGGTAAACATCTCGCCCGACTCCAACCCCCAGGCGCGGATTCCGAGGTAGTCGGGTGATTCACCAAGAACCTGTGTGTTCCAGTTCAGGCCATTCGCCATCACTTGTTGGCGGTCCCGGATCTCGCAGCTCACCGCGACCACTCCGGGAATTTCGCCTTGGATGGCAGTTGCTTCTTCAGGCACGAGCGTGCTCATCGAACCCCAGCCGCCGCGAGCACCGCCAGCCGTAAAGCTTCCTGGAAAAACCGACACAACGTTTTGGCCCAGGCTGGCAATCTGTGCCTCGACCTGCGATTTCGCGCCATTGCCAATCCCAATGGCTGATATGACTGCGGCGACGCCGATGATCATGCCCAGCATTGTCAGCAGCGTGCGCAGCTTGTTTCGCCGCAGCGCGCGGAGGGCGATCCTGAAAGTTGCAAAAATTCTTTTCATGATAGCCGCACCGCTTTCTGCGCTTCCCGCAACCTTTCCAGTTCGCGCGACGCAAGAAGCCGATTCTCAATCGGCGAATCGGTCAGGATGCGCCCGTCACGCATGACAATGGTGCGTTTCGTGTAGGCTGCGATATCGAGTTCGTGCGTTACCATCACCACCGTCATTCCCTGGTCATTGAGCTTTTGGAAAACGCCCATGATCTCAATGCTCGTCTGGCTGTCGAGATTGCCCGTGGGCTCGTCCGCCAGGAGGAGTGCCGGCTCGTTCACCAGCGCACGCGCAATTGCAACCCGCTGCTGTTGGCCCCCAGAAAGTTGATTGGGATGGTGATCCGCGCGATCGGCCAGTCCCACGAGGCCAAGCGCGCGCATCGCCCGATCCTGCTGCTGGCTGCCTGAAACGTTTTGATGCGTGTAGAACATCGGCAGTTCCACGTTCTCGATGGCAGACGTGCGGGATAACAGGTTGAAGCCTTGAAAAACAAACCCGATTTTCTGGTTCCGAATATCCGCGAGTTCATCGCGATCGAGTTGGGAGACATCGATGCCGTCCAGAAAGTAACGCCCTTCAGTCGGCCGATCCAGGCAGCCGAGGGTGTTCATCAAGGTGGATTTGCCTGAACCGCTGGCGCCCATGATTGCGACGAATTCGCCCCGCTGCACCCGCAGGGACACGCCGCGGACGGCGTGAACGTCGACTTCACCGGTGTGATACACCTTTTGAATGTCCTGCAACTCAATGACGGGATCACCTTGCATGCTGGGTCGCTGCGCGTTTAGAAACGGCGAAAACCGCCTGGCCTGCCTGGGCCACCGCCGCCAAAAGGATTCGAAGGCGGTCCGCCAGCAGCGCTGTCGCTGCTCATCATTCCAGTCACCACTTCATCGCCTTCCTTCAAGCCGTCCAACACTTCCGTGGTCACACCATCCGAAATGCCTGTGCGAATTGTGGTGGGTTTCAGGGAGGGAACCCCGCCTTTCTGCTCGAGGACATAAACCGTGCGCTGGCTAAAGCGATCTCCGCCTTCGCGCTGACGGTTTCCACGCATACCTCCGCCACCCCCTCCACCTCCCCCACCGCCGCGGCCTTCGCCCCGTGGACGTCCTTCGCCGCCAGCAGCACGGGCCATCTGCGGTTGCGGCGCAGCCGCGGGAGCAGCGTTCGTTCCGATCAGAAATGATTCCGGCGGACGAAATCGGAGCGCGGCGTTCGGAATTCGCAGCACGTCCTGCCGTTCCTGAAGGATCACAGACACGTTGGCCGTCATGCTTGGAAGCAATTTCAAATCTTCGTTGTCCACGTCAATGATCGCGCTGTAGTTCACCACGTTCTGGTTCGTCACAGCACCATAGCGGATCTGCGTCACCTTCCCGCGGAACGTGCGATACGGATAAGCATCCACTGTGAATGTCGCGTCCTGGTTTATCTCCACGCCGCCAATGTCCGCTTCCGACACGAGAGCAGAAATCTGCATTTTGCTCAGATCGTTCGCGATGATGAAAAGCGTTGGGGTGTTGAAGCTCGCGGCGACTGTCTGGCCGACATCGACATTGCGCGAGATGACCACGCCATCCACGGGCGCCACAATTGTGCAGCGGGAAAGATCCACGTTGGCGCTGGCGAGAGTGGCTTCTGTCGATTTCAAGTCGGCTTCAGCCTGCTGCAGTTGTGCCATCGCGGTATCATGATCCGCTGCTGGGATGAGGTTGCTTTCGAAGAGCGAAACGGCGCGCTTAGCTTGCACCCGCGCGAGCGCAAGGTTGGCGACCGCATTGGACATCTGTGCTTCGGCGCGGAGGACTCCGACCTTGTAGGTGGAGGGATCGATTTCGGCGATCACCTGGTTAGATTTCACAGTGGAATTGAAATCCGCGTAGATCGCCTGAATCCTGCCCGAGATCTGGCTGCCGACCTGGACGTTCACGAGTGGCGTGAGGCTGCCGGTCGCAGTCACGGATTGAACAATGTCCCCGCGGCTGATCTTGGTCGTTTGGAATTGCGGCGGTTCGTCGCCTCGGCGGAAGTACCAAACCACGGCCGCGATCACTGCGGCAATGACGATCAACGAGACCACGGGTGTGATCCATCCAGATTTCTTTCGCGCCATAAATAGTCAGGTCAGCTCCGGCCCTTCAGACAGGAACTCAAACCCGCAGGTTACCTGGTTTCCCCCGGATGTCGATTCTCAGGATCGAGTGATAGTCGGAGAAATTGTTCGGGTGAAGCCGGGATCCGTAGTCATTAGAGTCATTAGCGCCGGGTAGTTCGGTGAGGACGGAATGGCATGCCCGGGCATGGGGACATCGCATGGCGCTGGCGGAACAACGTTAGCCATTTCCAAACTTGCTCCCATACGGGCCAGTTCAGCGAGAGCTCGCCGGAGGCGATAAGCTGGAAATGTCTAAGTGCCGGGCGCGGTAAAGGTGCGTGCCACAGTGAACCCAAACGTAGCCGCCGCCAATTTGGATCGCATCAACACCCCGTTCGGGGATGTACGCAATCTTCCTGATGGTCTCTGCCTCTAGATCCACGACTGCGACGTATCCTTGCCCTCCAACCCAAAGTTGTCCCCGGTCGAGCGTTAGAGTTGTTGGAAAGCTTGGAAGCGGGTCCTTTGCCAGAAGACGGCGTTCGCGTTGGTCCATGAGGGAAAACACTTTGATAGCGCCGCGGGGGGGGAAGTCCACCCGACGCGGAACGTGTCACATACTGTCCACTTCGGTTGGTTGCAAGAGTTGTCCGAATGCTGTCAGCTTCCTGAACCGAAACTACGCGGATGGCTTTATGAATTGAATTCGTTGCTCTTGGATGAGTTTTGGTTTCAATGGTCAGGGAGACGAGCTCCTCTCGAATCCCTTCAAACAATTGCCCCGCTCCGATTTCGTAGCACATTAACGATTCCCCGCGGCTGTAGCTGCGCGCTTCCCATGTGTTCTGCACCGTGCGATAGCGCATCGATGCAGCCCCGGATTTAAACCAAATGTCCGCATCAGCTCCCGGGCGGATGTGTGTGACGGCGGTCCGCGGAGGTTGCGTCGCGTCGGTGATGTCGCCCAATGATGATGTTCGAAAGGAAGTAATGGTCCGGGATTTGATGTCGTACTTTCCAAGACCGCCGCCCCACGCGTTTCCGTAGCCGATCCAAAGTGTATCGCCCACGCTCCATAGGCCAGAGATGTGGTTCATCAGGAGTCCCTCTTTTTCCGTTATCATCCGAACTTTCTGTGTCGCTCGTTCAAACTCAACAATTCCTCCCCCGGCTGTGCCGATCCAAATTGACAATGGCCCAATGTGGATGGCGGAGGCAGGCGTGTCACCCTCCAGCGGCATCCGCGTGACCGAGTTCGTCTTCAAATCGAAATCGACCCGCATGAGTTCGCCACTGAATGCAATCCAGAGCCCGTTCCAATCTGCACCGACCAAAGGATTGTCGCCCGATGTGGAACTGTAGCGTCGAGGATGATGGAAATGAATGCAGGGCTGGCCGAGCTCGAATTCCCGAGGATCATGGAGTTTTGGCAAGCCCAACTTTTCACGGCAAAGCGCGGCCTGTTTGTTTGGAAGAATGACGGTGAACGCTGGACCCCATGGACCGCGGTTTCCCATTTCGTATGGACGGTTTCCGAATGTTTCGAAGATCGGTAGTGCGTTGCTCCATTTCTGGCAGGCCATCAGCTGGAAGGCCATCGCCAGTCGATCGCTGGCCTGGCCGAACTTGCGTTCGTCTTCGGAATCCAAAGCTGTCGCGCGGGCGATCGTTTCCAGCGCTTTCAGGGCAATCGCAGGGAATCCATGGTCGTTCGCCCAGTAGTACACGGTCGAACGCAGGTGAACCCAGAACGAAACCACCCTGTTCGGGAGTTGGTCGGCATTTTCAACACACCAATCAAGGGTTGTTGAGAACTCGTCGAAAATGGAGGCATTTGTATCTGTCTGGAACGTAATAATGCTCGCCAGGAGATACGGCGCTGCGACGGGAAAGTCAGCCCGGATCCGCGGGTAAAGTCCAGCCAGGCGGCGTCCGGCCTTCTCGCGATCGTTGCCGAGAACCTCCAAAAATGCGTCCATGCCCATGCTGGCACTGTACGTTCCGCTTCCCGAACGGAGCATTCTGTCGAATGACTGGAACCTTTCGAACAGACGCTTTTCCGCAAGGACTTCAGCCTCCGTGGAGTTTCCCCGGACGATGATGGCCTCTTCTGCAGCCCGTTTGGCCTGCGTTTCGTAGAAGGCGATCGCAGCCGGATTTGTTGTGCCTTTCACCGCGTGCTGAAACCAGTGCAGTTTTGATGAAGACGGATTGGGCCACTCAAACGAGCGAACCAATCCTTGTCGCGCGATTTCAGACCATTCATCGCTGGCCGACTCGTCAATAACGTGGCGATACTGCTCGCGCGCCTCATCCAATCGTTCGATCAATGTTTTGCGAAAACACGTGGCGAGAGAAACTCGGGCTTCCCTGTTGAGCGGCTCCAGGAGCAAAACCGTCTCGAAACAGCGCACAGCTTCAATGGCATTTCGCCTTCGACGTGCCATTTCATTCTCGGCCATGCGGGAGTATCCTTCGTAGCTAACCCATGCATGACTCCAGAAATCCCCGCTGATGCGCGCGAGCTCTTTCCCCTTTTGCAACAGCGATTTTGACTCGGTCAATCGTGAAAAGACGAGGGCTTGCTTATCCTGCGCGATAATGCGATCGATCCCTGCCTTGACCGCTCGAAAGAAGTCTTCGTTCGAACGTTCGCGAAATTCCAGTCTATGACCACGACCGAGCGCTCTGCGCACATCGAGGGCGAGCTCGATTTGCATGTTCGTCGTCTCATAGGATTGATACACGCCGTCCACCATCCAATAGGCGGCTTGCATCGGCTGTGGCGGGTTGTTCTGGTTTTCGGCAAGCCCGGCGAGGTCAAGATGCAATTCCTTCAGCAACAGGTTGACGAACTCGCGTTCCAACAAAGTCACGGCGCTTCCCTGATAGGCCGCGATTAAATACGAACGGAGCTGTTGGGGCAGATCGGCCTGGCGGCTGTTGAGACTGATATCTTCAAGCCCGCCCACTGCAAGGTAGGTTTTCAAGCGGGGATTCGCCGCGTCCTGTCGCGATTGCCTCACAAACGTCGCTAGATTCGAGGCGATCATTTGCACATTGACGTCGCGAGGGATCATCGCCGCCTCGCGCATCACTCCAGTCCGGGCGTCGACAAGGCGGACAACGGCGACATTGGATCCGTTGACCACTGCCGGCGTGCCGAGTAGGAACCAATCGGCCCTGAGCAATTGCCCCGCACGAACCGCGTCGCTCGCCCGAACCAAGCCGCGGGCGTTCAGCTGCAGCTCGGAGACGATCTTGTCGAGCGCCTGCCGCTCGATCAGCTCCAGACCGGCCGCGCCATTCAGGTTGGCGATAACCAGATCTCCCACCGTCTGGCTTTCCGATTCCCCAGGCATGCCCGTATTCCCAATGGCCAGGCGAACCGCGCGGCCGGGTTCAATCGGTTCTGGGAGCGATTGGACGGTGGGTGCGGACCTGTGCAGCCGCCCAGCCGCGGCAAGCAGATCCTGTTCTGTGATCCGGATGCTGTCCTCCGCAAAGTAGCCCACCTTCCAAAGCAGGAGCGCCATTCCCAGAAGAGCCACAACGAGGGATGAGCTAATTACAATGACGAATGATTTGCGAAGGCGCATGTCTGGCGTTTGTTCACGGGTGCCATTGAGTCACGTTCTTCGCATGTAAGACATCGGTCGGCTTCCCAAACTTTGATTTCTTTTCATCGTTTGAACGAAGACGGCGGCGCAGGATCTTCAATCAAGTTCTCTGCTTCAACGGCTATGGGCCACAGTCCGGAGATGTTCGGCCAGGGTGTTGGCCACTTCAGGATCGTCATACTGACGCATGAACGTTTTTTGGGTTTCGGAAACTGGCCCGGCAGATTCGACGGCCTGCGCAAAAGCTGCGTGGTCCCCCGGTTTTACATAGATCGGGTACTCGCTGAAGATCGACCGATAATGCGGCAGCTCGTAGCAGAAGCAGCGGCACCCGCAGTACAGCGCCTCCGCAAGCGCGATTCCCCAGCCTTCCTCGTAACTTGGGAAAAAGAAAAACTGCGAACGCTTCAGGAGCGCAATTTTTTCCTCCTCCGTCACGAACCCCGCCAGTTCGATGTTCGTGACTTCCAACCGCTTCATCTCGGTCGCAAGGAATTCCCCTTCCGGCCCCGTCCCCGCCATGATCAGCCGAAGGCCGGGACGGCTGCGGGACAACGATTTCATCACATGCAACAGATCAAAAATCCCCTTTTGGGATACCAGCCTTCCCACAAAGCACGCGAGATCGGGGTCGCGAGCTTCAGCGCGAACAGAGTCTATCAGGTGGGCATCAAAACCTGCAGGGAGAATGAACATCGGCTTTCCCGGCAGGCGTTCGGCCAATTGCCCGCGGACATATTCGTTTCCCGCCACGATGAAATCGCACGCGCGGCGGAGGATGAGCAGGGTCAGCGCTTGTTCACAGGCCGCGATTGCGAATCGCACGCGCGTGGTGAGATTCACTGCTTTGCGCGCAGGATTGATGTGGTAGATCACGGCTCCCTTCCGGCGCGCCTTCCAGAACCAGATGGGAATGACATCCACCGAGAATGGAGATGCAGAAAGGGCAACGTCGTAAACAGTGCGATTGCGAAAAGCCCAAAGAACGCCCTGAACAATGCGTGTGAGGAATAGCGTGATAATTCCCGGGAGGCTCAGCTGATTATTGCGTCGTGTCAGGAATTTTTTGGCGGCGTTGGGAACGAAGGACGTGGCGGATTCGGGAATGAGCACGTCGGGCCGTATCTCCGCCAGGCGGATGAACTTGAACAGCACCAAGTCTCCCCCTCCTACGCTTTTGCCTTCCTGCGCGAGGCTGCCATTCAGCGAGATGAAGACCGACAGCGGCCGCGATGCAGAAAGGGGGAGCGCTGCAGTGGCATTCATCGGCAACTCGGGCATAGGCAATGTGGCGCACAGTCACCCACAGCGGCTTCGCGGTTTCAAGTGGAAACCAGTTGATGATTAGCGATTGGGTAGACGAAAACCCGCGGCGCAGCCCCTTCAACGGAGCCGCACGCGCGGGTTTGTCGCCGCGGGTGTGAGATTATTTTGCCGCGAGTGCTGCCTCAATCGCAGCGATCACTTCGGGCGCATCAGGTTGCACTCCCGGTTCGAAGCGCTTCAGCACTTTGCCGTCGCGCCCCACCAGGAACTTGCCGAAATTCCATTTGATGTTCCCTGGGAACGGAGATCCCTCACCAGCAAGCATTGTGTAGAGCGGATGCCGATTCGCGCCGTTGACATCGATCTTCTCATACATCGGAAACGTCACCTGATACTCGCGAACGCAGAACTCGCGTATTTGCTCGCTTGAGCCGGGTTCCTGTCCGCCAAACTGATTGCAGGGAAAGCCGAGAACGGTGAAACCTTTGTCCTTATACTTTTGATAGGTTGTCTCCAGGGACTTGTATTGCGGCGTGTTTCCGCATTTCGAAGCGACATTCACAATCAACATGACCTTGTCCTTGTAAGTCGACAGGGTGGTGTCCTTGCCCTCGAGATCCTTCACCTTGATCTCGTGAATGGGCGCTGCCGCGAGGGTTGCTGTCATAACTAAGAGTGCCAATGGAGTAAATAAGGATGGGGTTCGCATGGGCCATCTCTTACCCCGGGCTCCGGGTTTTGTCGAGAGTACCCGAGACTCTTTCTGGGTGGGACACGTAGCGCGGGTTTTCAAACCTGTTATATCGCAGGCGTCCCAACCTGCCTGGCGTTATTCACCGCGAGCTCGGTTGAGATCCGCAATGAACTGATCCGGCAGGTTCGATGCGCCAAGGAATCCAGCCGCTTCACGAATTCGGCCGCCCCAGACAGGTTGAACGTTAAGTCCCCTGGAAGTCTGCGCGCTCCGGAGGCCGGCCGGCATCGGCGTTCAGGCGGCCTTCGCGCTCAGCCTGTTTTGCAAGGAACGAATCAGGCTTTCGAAGATGAGCCGGCCGTCATCGCATCCGAGAATCTTTTCGCTGGCGCGCTCAGGATGCGGCATGAGCCCTGCCACATTGCGGGCCTCGTTGCAAATGCCGGCGATGTTCTCGAGCGAGCCGTTGGGGTTGGCTTGTTCGGTCGCT